>CAZMCJ010000001.1:0-1086 GCA_964564795.1 uncultured Eubacteriales bacterium
AACTCCCCCCCTGTCAATATCCCCCGCAATCAGCACCGGCGCCTTTGCCATTTTGGCCATTCCCATATTCACTATGTCCTCTTGCTTTAGGTTGATTTCCGCAGGGCTGCCTGCCCCCTCGATAACTATTATATCGTTCTCGGCGGCTAGGCTATTATATGCCTCCATAATTTGTGGGATAAGCTCCCGCTTGAATGCGAAATATTCCGCCGCGCGCATATTGGAATGGACTTTTCCATTTACAATAACTTGGGAGCCACAGTCGCTGGTTGGCTTTAATAGGATTGGGTTCATTCTAACATCTGGCTTAACCCCACACGCCTCCGCCTGCACCACTTGAGCCCTGCCCATCTCAAAACCATCGTCGGTGATGAAGGAATTCAGCGCCATATTTTGCGATTTAAAGGGCGCAACTTTGTACCCATCTTGCATAAAAACTCTGCACAATCCAGCAGTTATAAGGCTTTTGCCTGCGTTGGACATTGTGCCTTGTATCATAATACATTTAGCCATTTATCGTTTCCTCCAATCTTTTCAGAAGGGTTTTGTTATCCTCTTGCCCCTTTACCGCCACCCTATAAAAGTGCCCATCAAGCCCCACGTAGTTGCTGCAGCTGCGAATAAGCACGCCTTTTTCCATCATTTTTTCCCGCAAATTTGTGTCATCACTTCTAAATAATATGTAATTTGCGTCACTTTCAAAAACCTTAAGTCCCATTTTTACCAGGTTTCTTTGCAAAAGCTCTCGCTGTATTTTCGTTTGCTCTACCATTTGCGCCACATAATCATCGTTATCAAGCGCCAATACCCCACATATTTGGGCAACGGTGGAAACGCTCCACCCCTGCATTGCACCACGAATTTTTTGCAATGTTTCCCGAAGTCCACAAAGGCAGTAGCCTAATCTAACCCCTGCCATTGCGTAAATTTTGGTAAATGCATTTAGTATTATCATATTTTTATAGGCGCTCAAATGGCTTGCCATAGTTTGACTCTCCCACCCCTCGTAAAAGGGTAAAAAGCACTCGTCAAGCACAAATATTGCATTTTCTTCGCCGCATTTTTGAACAATTTTCAAAACCAATT
>CAZMCJ010000001.1:1096-10581 GCA_964564795.1 uncultured Eubacteriales bacterium
CTTTTTTAACAATCCGCCCTGTTGGGTTGTTAGGGGAGCAGACGAACACTATATCATGCCCACAAATAGCGGGTAGGATATCACTTTGCACATCAAAGCTCTCCTCCTCCATTAGGTGGTGGTAGGTAATTTTGCATCCAATATTTTTAAGCGCAATCTCGTACTCGCTAAAGGTTGGGGCAATAATCAGGGCGCTTTTTGGCTTTAAGCCATATGCAATCGCAAAAATTATATCCGCCGCACCGTTGCCAAACAGGATATTTACCCCATTTACCCCAAGTTTTTTGCTAAGCACTTTGGTGAGTTCGGTACAGTTGGGGTCGGGGTATGCGCACAGCTCGTCCCCCATTTTGCGTATCCCCGAAAGCACGTTTTGTGGCAGACCCTTTGGGTTGGTGTTTGCCGAAAAATCCAGCGGGTATGCCCCATATTTATTTTTATAGGCGTAAATATCGCCACCGTGAGTGTTCATCATAAAATTTTTCCCCTTATATAAAATTGATTACCGCTAAAAATATCACGCCAATTACAGCGGAGGCAACCATCAAATCGTTGGTTTTTTTGATGTCATCCACGTTAATATCGCGGTTGTTATCCCCTATCGTCTGCTTTTCGCATAGCTTGCCAAAGTAGTAGCTGTTGCCCCCAAGCTGAACATTTAGTGCCCCTGCGCACACGCTCTCCGTCTGGGCGCTGTTAGGGCTTTTGTGGTTCAGGCGGTCACGCTTAAATATTTTAGCCGCATTTTTGTAGTCAAGCTCCATAAAAAAGGAAGCCATAAGCATAAGCAGTGCGCTGATCCGCGACGGAATAAAATTGGCAATATCGTCAGCCACCGCACTCGCCCGACCAAAATATAGGTATTTTTCATTCTTGTAGCCAACCATCGAGTCAAGCGTGTTAATTCCCTTATACAAAAACGCAAGTGGCACACCACCCATTGCCATATAAATCATCGGCGCAATAACACCGTCGCTCAAATTCTCCGCAATTGTTTCAACTGTTGCCTTTATAATCTCTTTTTCGTCCAAATATGTAGTATCCCGCCCCACAATGTAAGAAAGGTAGCGCCGCGCCTCCATTAAATCATTCCCCTTTAGTGCGGTAAAAACCTTCATACTCTCCTGTTTTAGCGATTTTGTTGCAAAAATTTGGTAGGCAAAAAATATCGTTATAATAGGTGCAAACACACCAATCGACCAAATTATAAAAGCTGGCACAAAAAAGCAAAGGGTTGTAATTATCAAAAGCAGAACCGCCCCGCCAACCTTCTCTCCACTCTCCGTTTTGGGGAACTTCTCCCTTATCTTTCTCTCAAAAAAGTTAATCCCACTGCCAATCGCACAAACTGGGTGGTAAATCCACTTCGGGTCGCCGAATATTAAATCAAGCACAAATCCGAATATAACCGTCATATCTATTCCCCTAGTTTTTCTAAAATTTTCACTGTTTCATCTATTTCAAGCACGTATCCGCGCCCATTTTCCACCATAAAATCATAAAATGTTTTGCCCGTATTGTCTATATGCTCCATAATTGCCATTATAACACCCCCGTGGCACACAATTGCGCAATCCTTGCCCTCTTTTATCACACTTTCAAAGCCTTCAATACACCTTGCCTTGAAGTCCCTCATATTCTCGCCATTTTTAATTTCCCCGCCATTTAAAAAGGCAATATAGTCGGGGTTATTCTCTAATTCTGCATGGTTTTTATTCTCAAAATCCCCAAAGTGCAGCTCACGGAGTTCATTTATTATACTGCCCTCCACACCAAAAATAAGATGGGCTGTCCCTCGGCATCTTGCCATTGGGCTTACAAAAACAGCTAAATCCTTTGGATAAATCCCGCTATTTATAAGGCTTTCAAGCTCCTCAATCCCCTCTCTGCACAAGTCAACATCGGTTGAGCCCACGTATCGCCTTTCCATATTCTCCTTGGTTTTACCATGACGAATCAAGTAAACTTTCATCTTTCCACCTACTTTATTTTTACTGCAATCCCTGCGCTAACTCTAAAAACATCTGTTGCTTTTTCTGCTACCTCGCACGAGACTCTCCCTACCTTTTCCCGCCACTCCCGCTCAAACTCCTCCATCGGAATAACTCCGCACCCAACCTCGTTGCACGTTATAACGTCGTAACTTTCAAAATCAATATCAATCTCTTTTCCATTTTCCATATATTCACGCACTTTCAGGTGTAAATCTTTTAAGATTTTACCCCCCATTTGCTCCGCCAAATAACCCTTGCCCTGGTACATGCCACCTATTATAAAAATCATAGCATTACCCCCATAAGCCCCGCTAGAATAACGCCTGTCAGCTCCACACAGCACACCAAAAAACCCGCTAAGTCGCCTGTTATGCCGCCAAACTGCTCCATTGCCATCTTTTTAAACCATATGCAAAATATCGAAATTACTAAAATGTAGACCCCCGCAAAAAGGTAGTTTAGATAAAGCATTACAAAAACTGCCACCGCAAGATATATTCCACTTGTTATGTTTGCCACCTTTTTATCCGACTCGCTGGTGAACAGGTAAACAAGCCCACTGCCCTTTGCACATACCATATTAATGCAAAAAAGTGCGGACAAAATACGGCTTACAAAAAAGCTAATCAGAGTAAAAAATATAAACTTTGGGTTGTCAATAAGCAGGCTATACCCCCCAAAATAAAGAACAAAGTAGCAGATTGGGGCAATCACTCCGAAGGCGCCCACGTGGGGGTCCTTCAAAATCTCCAGCCTTTTTTCTATAGTACCGTAGGAGAAAAGCCCGTCGCTGGTGTCTATAAAGCCATCTAGGTGCATCCCCCCCGTTAAAATTATGGGGATTAGGGTTGCAAGCGCCGCCAAAAAGTTTATATTTTGCCCCCAAAGAAGGCTCAGAGCAACATATAAAACCCCGCCAACCATCACCCCAACGAGTGGGAAGAAGGAGAATACGTAGGGTGCATCCCCCTTGCCTATCTCCATCTTTGGCGTTTTTATTATTGAATACATCGAAAATGCAAGCAAAAAACTCTTTAAAATCCTCATAATTTCCCCTTTAAACAAATTGGAATTCCCGCCACGACCTCTATAACATTATCTGCCATTTTTGCAAGAGAGCAATTAAGCTCCCCTAAAAACCTTTGGTAATCTCCGTAATCAAACCCATCGTCGAAAATATTGTTGCTAACAATAATCAAGTTTTTATTTTTTAATTTTTCAAACCCTGCAAGAATATGCTTAGCAGGGTCTAAAGTGTTTTGCCCGAACATCTCGTTGGCAAGGAGGTTGGAAAGGCACTCCAAAATGATGGTTTGGTAGCCGCCTACACTCGCCTCGTGTAGGTCATGTTCCTTTTCCAGCGTGTCGAACCCTTTGCCTGCTCTTAGCGCCGCATGGCGTGCAATTCGCTTTTTTGCTTCGGCGCTTTTGCCCTCCATTGTTGCGATATAAAGGGTTTTCCCACCCATTTTAAGGGTTATATCCTCCGCAATTTGCGATTTTCCGCTACCCGCTCCGCCCAGCACGAGGGTTACCATTTCAGCACCTCATACTGCTCCACCTCAATCTCTTCAAAGCTGCTCATATTGTTGTAAACCTTTAGCGCAACATCAAAAAATGGGTAGCACATTACCGCTCCTGTTCCCTCTCCCAGTCGCATATTTCCGTCGATAATGTGGGGTAATTTCAGCTCCTCCAACAGCATTTTGCCCGCCGGCTCGTTGGAGATGTGGGTTGCAAATACGTAATCACGTACGCCATCGCACAGCTTTATTGCCATAAGCGCTGCAACCGAGCTTATAAACCCATCAATAAGCACCGGTACGCCGTAAATTGCGCCCCCCAAAAACACACCGCACAGCCCCGCTATATCATACCCACCAACCTTGGCAAGGACGTCAATCGGGTCGTTTTTGTTTGGCTTGTTGTATGCAATCCCCTCTTTGATAACCTCAATTTTGCGGGCTAGTCCCTCGTCGCACAGCCCCGCCCCTCTGCCAGTCATCAAAATGGGGTCCTTTCCTAACAGGACGCTTGCAACTGCGCTAGAGGTTGTGGTGTTTCCAATGCCCATCTCGCCCGTTGCAAGCAAGTTGTAGCCCCTGTCCTTTAGCATCTTAACCATCTCAATCCCTGTTATGATGCCCTTTATTGCCTGGTGATAGGTCATCGCACTATCATTTAAAAAGCTTTTGGTGCCATATGTAATTTTCTTGTTTAGGATATTGCCATTATTAATGTCTGACTCCATTCCGATATCCACAACGCAAACATCTCCGCCAAAGTGCTTGCTCATAATGGCAATCGTCGCTTTTTCCTCCGTCATATTATTTGCAACTATTGCGGTGACGGAGCTTGGTGCTTGTGTAACACCTTCCTTAACCACACCATTATCGGCGCACATAACAACAACGCATTTTTTAAAAGCTCTTATGTCGCTCCCCAAAATACCTCCGCATTTTGTTATAATATCCTCCATCTTGCCTAGGCTGCCAATCGGCTTTGCAATTGCGTTCCAGCGGTCCACGCAAATTTTCATCTGCTCATTATCCACCGCTTTAATTTGTTTTATATAGTCGTTAAGCTCCATGGTTGCACCTTCTTAAAAAATTTATAATAAAGTCCTCGTTGCCAAAGTAGTGAATGTGAGGGTATCCGCCAAAAACACTGCCCTTTTCAACCATACACGTGTACTCCCGCTTGGTTGTTGGCTTTGTTGCCAAACACTTTTGCCCAGTTATTTCGCTATCCCAGTAGTGGAATTCGTGGGCATTGATTGTGCTATGCTTCAGCATAAAATTTTCCTCGTTTTTGGAGAGGGTTATATATCCGAATCGGTTTAGCTTTTTCTTGTTTTCGCTCCCCCCCGAAAGATATCCAACCATATCATATTGGACTCCCTTTTCATCTGCTATTGTTTCTCCCAAATACATAAATCCGCCACACTCGCAAAGGGCGGGAAGTCCTTCCTCCAGCGCATCTAAAATGCTTTTTTTCATACTGCCGTTCTCTGCAAGCTCCGCCAAATAAAGCTCGGGATAGCCTCCGCCAAAAATTACACCATTTAGGTTTTCCGGTAATCTTTTATCTTCAAGTGGGGAGAAGTAGACTAGCTCCGCACCCATTTTTTCAATCAAATCTAAGTTATCCCTATAGTAAAAGCAAAAGGCACTATCCATCGCAATGCCAATCCTTAATCCCTCAAAATCTCGCCTTATTTCCATCGGGGTCAGCTCGCAATCGGTTGCGCCGCCAGCTATTTTAATTATCTCATCAATATCAATGCTGTGCTTGCACACATTTCCCAGCTCGGTAATTATTCCGCTCAGGCTCTCTAACTCCCCAGCCGTTACAAGCCCTAAGTGCCTGCTTTTAAGCTCGCAGCTTGGCAAGTTTGGCAAATATCCAACTGCCTTTATCCCCAGCTCACCCTCAATTAGCGGCTTTAGCATCTTAAAGGTCATCTCGCTTACGTTGTTTAAAATTACCCCCTTGATGTTGGCATTTTCCCTCAGCTCCATAAATCCCTTTATGATGGCAACTACCGAAATGCTTATCCCTTTTGCGTTAACCACCAAAATTGTTGGGGTGCCTGTAACTCTTGCAACGTCATAACTGCTTGCAACCGTTGTTGTGCCACCCAGCCCGTCGTAGTAACCCATAACCCCTTCGATAACCGCAATATCTGCCCCTTTTGCATTGTCGTAAAGGGAGTTTTTCACGCCGTTTTCCCCCATCAAAAACAAATCCAGATTTCGAGAGGAAAGCCCCAGAACCTCCTTGTGGAACATTGGGTCGATGTAGTCGGGACCACATTTAAAGGGCGCAGGGGCTAGTCCCCTGTTTTTCAGCGCCTGTAAAATTCCGCAAACAATTGTGGTTTTACCGCTTCCGCTGTTTGTTCCGCCGATTAGTATACGTGGGGTTGTTATTTTCATATGCCTGCCCCCTCACCACTGATTATATAGATTGGGTTTTGCCCCATCATCATATTATACCTGCCAACCGCCTTTGCTTTTGCAACGCTAATTTGGGCAATGTCCACATCTATAAGGTTGTACTTCTTTAAGATGTTTACCCCCTCCATAACGCTCTCCAGAGTAATTGCATTAATAACAATTCGTGCTTTTGGGTTCTTGTTTAGAACGATTTTAACAATGTCCTCCATATCCCCCCCACTGCCGCCGATGAACACCTTGTCGGGCGCTTCCAGCTCCGCAATCGCATGGGCTGCACTACCCGGGATAATTTTTAAATTTTGCACCTTAAATTTATCCCTATTTTGGGCGATTAGCTTAAGCGCTTCCTCACTTCGCTCCACACCGTAAACGGTACCAAAGGGGGCAAGGCGCGCCATCTCCACCGCAACGGAGCCACTTCCCGCACCGATATCGTAGATAATATCGCCCCTTTTAATGCGTAGTTTTGAAAGGCATATTCCCCTAATTTCGCTTTTGGTCATTGGCACCTTTGCCCGCAAAAATTCGTCATCATCAAGCCCAAAAAAGGTGTTTTCCTCCCACTCGTCGTTCAGCACAAACATTGCGCTGAGCGTGGCAAAATCCCTCTCCTTTAGCTCGCTTGCTTTTGCGATTGTAATTTTTTCGCTATCGTAGGACAAGTTTTCCCCAATATAAAGGGTTGTTTCCCCTAAAAAGCTGTTATTCAGCTTATCAATTATCCTTCTAACGGTGTTCTCCCCCCCTGTTAGCAGAAAGGTTTTATAGTTTTTTTTGATGTGGGGGATAAAGTTAGTCTGCCTACCGTGGGCGGAGAGTATTTTGCAATCGTCGTACGACACCCCTACCCTCGCCCCAAAGTAGGATATTGTTGCAATGCCCGGTATAAGCTGCGCCCCCAGCGCTTCCCTTAGCCCCTTTGCACCGCTAAAAAAGGACACATCGCCCGACATTAAAATAGTGATGTTCTCTTTGTCGCACCCGTTTACAAAACTAATTATATCGTCAGTTTTAATAAGGGGGACCTTTTGGGCGTGCACGTCCTCAAAGGCACCTAGCATACGCTTTGCTCCAATTAGCACGTGGCTTTCCTTTATAATTTTTTCCGCCCCTATCGTCAGGGTATCACGGTTGCCCATTCCAATTCCCACTATTTTAATATTTTTCATGTTTTGCTCCTTTAAATTTGCTCCCTTATTCTATCCGCCACCACCTGCGCAAGACGATTGTCTGCACCCAAAGTTTTGCCAAGGGTAATCTTCACACCGCTGTGGCTCTTTAAAAATTCCGCAATTTCCGCTGGGATATCCTCCCTAATATGCACACCCTCAAACAAAAAGTATGGCATAATTTTAATGTCCGTTGCCCCTTTTTCAATTAGAGAAAGCAAGCCTTTTTCCAGGTTAACCTCCCTAAATTGCAGGTAAGCTTCCTCAATCAAATCAATTTTAAGCTCTGCTTTAACCATATTTGTAATCTCTCTCATTGTGTCTTCCGAGTCTTTCTCTCTGCTCCCGTGTGCCAAAAGTAAAATTCCAACCATTATCTCTTTTCTCCTTTAAAAAATGTTTCTATCTTATCAAGCGTGTTTTCAATATCCGCTTTTGTGTGTGCATAGCTTATGAATGCAGCCTCGAACTGTGCCGGTGCAAAGTAAACGCCCCCGTCTAGCATTGCGCCAAAGTATCTGCCATAGCGCGCGGTGTCTGATTTTTTTGCACTCTCGTAATCAAACACATCTGTTTCTGTAAAGAACATAGATGCTAGAGAGGCAACTGCGTTCACAACGCACCCCTTATCCTTTGTGATTTCCGTTAGCCCCTTTGCAAAAATACCCCCAAGTTCGCTTATATGGGTGTACACCTCTGGGGTGTTTTTAAGGATTTCCAGCTGTGCAAGCCCCGCTGCCATCGCAATTGGGTTGCCGCTTAGCGTTCCCGCCTGATAAACACCGCCAAGTGGGGAAACA
Source organism: uncultured Eubacteriales bacterium (assembly GCA_964564795.1). Taxonomy (GTDB): domain Bacteria; phylum Bacillota; class Clostridia; order Oscillospirales; family RGIG577; genus CAZMCJ01. The sequence goes on from CAZMCJ010000001.1 coordinate 9,019, forward strand.
ACCTCCATAATCTCACGTCTGCCACCGTATGCGCCAACAGGCATTCCGCCCCCAATAATCTTGCCAAATGTTGTAAGGTCGGGGGTAATTCCAAAGTAGCCTTGCGCACCATCTGTGCCAAGCCTAAACCCTGTTATAACTTCGTCAAAAATAAGTAGTGCACCATTTTGTGTGCAAATTTCCCTAAGATTTTTAAGGAAGTTATCACGTGGGAGAACAACACCCATATTCGCACCAACCGGCTCGATTATAACCGCAGCAATCTCCCCTTTATTCTCGTTAAACAGCTTTTCCACACTTGCAAAATCATTGTATCGTGCGGTTAATGTATCTTTTGCGCACCCCTCGGGCACTCCTGCGCTATCGGGCACTCCTGCTGTCATCACTCCCGAGCCAGCCTTAACAAGCATAGCATCGCTGTGGCCATGGTAGCACCCCTCAAACTTTATAATTTTATCACGAGAGGTAAATCCACGTGCAACACGAATTGCGCTCATAACCGCCTCTGTGCCCGAGTTTACCATTCTAACCATATCAATAGATGGCACAATCTCGCAAATAAGGCTTGCCATTTGCACCTCTTTTTCCGTTGCCGCGCCGTAGGATAACCCCTTTTGCGCCTCTGCGATAACCGCATCCCTTATTGTTTTGTTGTTATGCCCCAAAATCATCGGTCCCCACGAACAAACGTAGTCCAAATACTTGTTGCCATCCACATCATAAACAAACGCACCGTCAGCACTCTCTATAAAGCGTGGTGTTCCGCCCACATTCCTAAATGCCCTAACAGGGCTGTTAACCCCTCCTGGGATAAGTTTTTGTGCGCTCTCGAACAGTTTTTCACTTTTTGTCATTATCCTATTCTCCCTTCTTTTATATATCCTGCCAATTCCTTTGCGTAGTATGTTATCAAAATATCCGCCCCTGCTCTGAAGATTGACGTTGCACTCTCCATCACAATCTTTTCCTCGTCGATGTACCCCATTTTGCTTGCCGCCTTTATCATTGCGTATTCGCCACTTACGCTGTACGCCGCAACAGGGAGATTAAAGTTATCCTTTACCTTTGCTATAACGTCCAAATAGGATAACGCAGGCTTAACCATCAAGATATCCGCACCCTCCAAAACGTCTAATTCAGCTTCTTTTAGCCCCTCTTTAACGTTGTGGTAGTCCATTTGGTATGTTTTTCTATCCCCAAATGCAGGTGCGGAATTTGCCGCCTCCCTAAATGGGCCATAAAAAGCGGAGGCATATTTAACGCTGTACGACATTATTGGAAGTTCACTAAACCCCTCTTTATCAAGCGCACTTCGCATTGATAGTATGCGCCCGTCCATCATATCGGACGGTGCCACCATATCCGCCCCTGCCCTAGCGTGGGATAGTGCAATTTTATCAAGGTAGGGTAGCGTTTTATCGTTATCCACACTTTGCCCGTTTAGTATTCCACAGTGACCATGGGAGGTGTACTCGCACATACAAACATCGCTAACCACATATAGGTGTGGGAAGTGCCGTTTAGCCTCCCTAATTGCCATTTGCACCACACCATCGTCGATGT
>CAZMCJ010000001.1:10591-27989 GCA_964564795.1 uncultured Eubacteriales bacterium
ACCAAAGAGCATTATACTTTTAACGCCGGCTTCGCACACCTTTTCCAGTGCGAAGGGTAGTCTATCAATTGAGTAGCGGTATTGCCCCTGCATGGAGGAAATTTCCGTTTCGATGTTTTGCCCCTCCTCAATAAACATTGGATACATTAAGGAATCCGCGCTCATTCTTGTTTCCCTTGTCATGTGCCTTATTGCCTCTGTGCCTCTAAGTCTTCTTGGTCTTATAATCATACCACTTCACCCCTTATAAAATCCACCATACTAGATGTGGTTGCCTCTTTTGCAATTTTTACTTTAAAACCGCACTCCCGTGCCTTTTGTGCTGTTTGCTCACCTATACAAAGTGCCGTATATTCGCTAATATTAAGAGTTTTAACGCAATTTACAAATCCCGTAACGGTTGATGCACTGGTAAACGCTATATAGTCAACCCCACGTTCAATTTCCGCAATCACTTCGGGCAATGGTGTCTCATAATACGTTTCATAAAGTGGGATATCAATAAATGGTATATTCTTTTTGGCTAGCTCCTCCGTTAATCCGCTTGCCCCCTCTTTGGCACGCAGTATTGCAATTTTGCCACCGCTAATTTCCTTGCCTAGCGCCTCTCCACTATATATTTCGGGGGTTAGGCTTACCCGAACACCCATTTTTTCTATCTCTCGCTTGGTCATCTTGCCAACTGCGTAGAACTCAACCCCTGCATAATCACGAATGTCACGGCCACTTTCCACAAGCTTTTTAAAGAAGGTTTTAACACCGATTATGCTTGTAAAAGCAAATGCCGTGCAATCATTAATATTATCAAAAAATTCTAAGCCCTCAATCTCCCTTGTGCAAATTGTTGGCAGTTCAATCACATCTGCGCCCAGGCTTCTAAGCTCTTTTATAAATGTGGAGTTTAGCTCCTTTGGACGGGTTACAACAATTCGCTTGCCAAAAAGGGGCATTTTCTCAAACCACTCAAACTGCTCCCCAAGCTTGCACACTCGCCCAACAATTATAACTGCGGGCGCTTTTATCCCTTTTTCCACAGCGTCCTTCTCAAGGTTATCAAGGGTGGAAATTAACTTGCGCTGTACCCCACGTGTTCCTTCTTGTATTATTGCGCATGGCATTTCTCCGCTCATTTTTGCATTTTTCAGCCCCTCGCAAATTAGCCTGATGGAGGTTATGCCCATCAAAAACACTAGAGTTCCATCAAGGCGAACAAGGGCGTCAAAGTCAATGGTGCTACCCTCCCCCGCTTTTGTATGCCCCGTTATTATGTGGAGGGACGATGCGTAGTCCCTGTGGGTAACGGGTATTCCGCCATATGCAGGCGCCGCAATTGCGCTTGTTACCCCACACACAATCTCGTATGGGATGTTTTCCTTAACCAAAAGCTCCAATTCCTCGCCACCTCTGCCAAACATAAACGGGTCGCCCCCCTTTAGTCGTGCAACGGTTTTGCCCTCAAGTGCTTTTTCTAAAATAATTTTGTTGATGTCCTCTTGCTTAACTGCGTGGTTGCCTGCTCGCTTGCCAACGTAAATCAACTGGGCACTTTTTGGGATTAGTGCTAAAACGCCATGCCCCACAAGTGCGTCGTAAATCACAACATCGGCACTTTCTATAACCTCTTTCCCCTTAATTGTTAAAAGCCCAACATCCCCAGGCCCTGCGCCCACCAAATAAACCTTTCCCTTTGCCATCTACTCCACCCCTTTTTTTAAGATGTGTGCCAGATTAATGCCAACCATTTCTGGGTTTTTTATGTCGCCCTTTATCGTATCTATCATATGTTTGCCATTTTTATCGTTATAATAAAGCCCTGTTATTGTAATCTCCCCGCCATTAATGGTTGCGTATGCGCCAATTGGCAAGGTGCATCCACCGTCTAGCTCCCGAACAAACGCACGCTCCGCACGCCCCGCAATCTCGGTTAGCTTGTGGTTAATCTTGTCGATAAAGGGGTAGTCTTCCCCCCTTCGGCCTTGCACCGCTATGATGCCCTGACCAGCAGCCGGAATAATCTCGCTATCGGTAAAGCACCTTGTTATTCTATTCTCTAGGTTTAGTCGCTTTAGCCCCGCACTAGCAAGAACAAGAGCGGAATACTCTCCATCGTCTAGCTTTTTAAGGCGGGTGATAACGTTGCCACGCACCGGCTTAATGTCCACCCCCTCGTATATTTGCTTTAGGAACAATTCCCTTCGCATACTGGACGATCCAATAGGAAGGTTTAAATCCAGCTCCGTCTTGCCTTGTGGCAAAACCAGCGCATCAAAGGGTATCCCCCGCTTTATATATGCCAAAATGGGCAAATTGTTACTTATATTCATGGGCATATCCTTTAAGGAATGCACCGTTAAGTCCGCCCTGTTTTCTATTAATGCCCTATCCAGCTCTTTAACAAAAAGCCCTTTTCCGCCAATTGCTTGCAAGCTTTTATCAAGGATTATGTCCCCTGTTGTTTTCATTGTTATCAGCTCAATCTCTGCATCGCATACATCTTTTATCAGGTCAATCACTATGTTTGACTGCTTAACAGCCAGCGCGCTTTCCCTGCTTGCTATTCTAATTTTCATAAAGCCCTTACCTCCGTTGCCACTTTTTTTGTGTTTTTATGGTCACTACCGTCCCCACAAATTCCAATTATTACCCCGTCCTTCTCGCATATTGCAGGGAAGAAGAAGGAACATTCCTCCTTTGCATCGCAAATGGAGTGGTTTATTTCATTTGCCTTGCAATATGTTGCAATTTCGCTATTTACCCCTCTGTTGTTAGTTGCCGCAACCACCAAAAATGCACCCTCTAAATGTGTTTTGGTGTAGCGCTCTAAAAGCACTTTAACACCCAGTTCCTTGATTTCTTCACTTATTTCGGGTGCTACGCATAAAATATCCCCCCCGAATGGGATTAGTGTGGTAATCCGTCTGGTTGCGATTGTTCCGCCCCCTATAACCACAATCTTCTTGCCACGCAAGTCAACAAAAAGTGGGAAGCGCACACTATTTTGCACACGTTTTTCCTTGCCCTCAGTTAGCATTTTAATGCAGTCGTCAAGGCTAATGCCCTCCGCCACCTCTTGTGGTCTGCCAATTAACAAAAGCTGTGCACCGCTCTCCGCCGCACTGTGCATTTTTTCCTTAAATCCGCCTACATCGCCGCTATCCTTGGAAAGCACAATTTTAATGTCCTTGTCCCTTATCACCACGCTGTTTAGCTCCTTGGAGAATGGACCTTGCATTGCAATGATATTTTTAGGGCTAAATCCCAAATCGTGGCACTTTTCCATAACCTCCACAGTTGGCAGAACACGGATAAAAAGCCGCTCCTTGTAGTTCTCAATAGAGGTTAACGGCTCTAGCTCCTTGCTGCCCGTTGCAACCAAAACATTGCCTTTTGTTTTCTTTAGCATCTCTGCCGCCGCCGCCATATCAGGTGCAAACAACACGTTCTCCAGCTCACTCTCCGAGCGCAAAATCCTGATATACCTTGCGTTTTTTTCCTTGCATGCCTCTCTTATGTTAAGGCTTGCCTCCTTTGCATATGGGTGTGTGGTGTCGATAACTGTTTTAAAGTTTTCCGCTTCAATCATCTCCGCCATCTGCTCTTTAGTCAGACGGTTGCACATAACCCTTACGTTTTCCCCCTCGTCAATTAGGGTTTTGCCATACTGCGTCGCAACGGAGGTGGTTATGGAAAAATCGTATTCACTCAGTGCCTTTGTTAATTTCCGCCCCTCTGTCGTGCCTGCAAAAATCAGCAGTTTTTCCATAACATATCTCCTTTTTTATACTTTATATCCTCGTGGTGTAACCATTTTATTGTTTATATTTTTGGTTGTAGAATTGCCTATAAAAATTGTGCAAAACATATCTACTTCTCTATCCCTAAGCTGTGAAAGGGTTAGTACCTCGCCGTTTTCCCCCTCACGTCCAATGTTTTTAACAATGCCGCAAACGGTGTCCCCACTTTTAACTTTAAGCAAAATATCGCATGCGTTCTTTAGATAATCCGCCCTTTTTTTGCTTGATGGATTGTAGAGGCAAATTGCAAAATCACCAATTGCCGCACACTCCAACCGCTTATTTATAACCTCTATGGGGGTTAGCAAATCGCTTAAACTTATTAGGCAAAAATCGTGGATAAGTGGTGCGCCCAAAACCGCCGCCCCGCTTAGTGCAGCCGTAACACCCGCCACAACCTCAATCTCCACCCCTTCGTAGTCGGTTGATAATTCATAAATAAGCCCCGCCATACCGTAAACACCGCTATCCCCACTGCACACCATTGCAACGGTCTTGCCCTCTTTTGCCTTTTCAAAGGCAAGCTTGCACCTGTCAACCTCCTTTTTCATTGGGGTTGATAGGAACTCCTTATCCGCAAAATCTTCCTTTATCAGGTCGACGTAAAGGGTGTATCCCGCTATCACATCGCACTCCCTTAGTGCATCAATCGCCTTTTGTGTCATTTGCCTTTTTTCCCCCGGCCCTATTCCCACAACAAAAATCTTCATATTTTCGCTCCTTTATTTATCGCCGTAATGCAATCGTCCCACATATTCCGTGGCAGATTATCACGTATTCCATACATCAGGCGGTTGACCGCCTTTTTTGTTGTTTCCTCAATAAGCTCTATAAGCTCGTCGTCACTCGCCTTTTTTGCAACCCTTGCAACCACATAGCTTGATGTTATGTTTGCAATTTCCCTAACCTTTAAAAGGTTATCCTTAAAATAATAACTACGCTCTAGCTCGTCAATATACTCGTTTATAATTTCGTTTGCCTTGGCAATCATCTCGTTATTGTTGCCCTTTGTTTCAAAATGGTCAATATCGTAAAGGGTCGCCCCCGGGATTTTCCCTACTCCCTCGTCAATATCACGTGGTAGCGCAAGGTCTATAAATGTAACCCTTTCCTTTGTTTTGCCCACAATTTCCTCTGCTTTTATTGTGTGGTGCGGGCTTGTTGTGGCGCTAACAACAACGTCCATTTTAGCCAAACACTCAATTCTACTCTCGTAGTCCACAATTTTGCACCCTGCAGGAATTGTAACGTCCCCACGCTTATAGCGCCTTATAGTCATCAAAACGTTGTACCCACTTTCGATAAGCTCCCTAGCTACCAACCTTCCCATCTCGCCATTGCCGATAACAAGGCAGTTTATGTTCTTTTCTTCCCCATAAATTTTCTTTAAAAGCTCCGCTGTACTAATGCCTAGCGACGCCTCCTTTTTGGATAGGTTAAGGGTTGTTTTAATCTTTTTGCCACTTGTTATCGCACTTCTAAACAGCATCTCCAGCAGTGGGTCGCTAGATCCACACTCCCTTGAAAGGGCAATTGCGTCCTTCACTTGGGTGATTATTTGGTCTTCGCCAAAGATTTTCGACTTCATACCACACGCAAGGAGGAATAGGTGGCGAACAGCCTCGTCCCCCTCCTTTTCCTTAACGTGCTTTTTATGCGCAATCTCGTCAATTCCTTTAATCTCGCACATTAGCTCGTAGGGTTCTTTGCCCTCGCCCTCGTAGCTTACCCACATTTCCGTCCTGTTGCACGTGGATAAAATTACGCAACCGCTAACATAATCTTTATTTTTAATTGCCTGCATACCCTTTATGGCACTCGCCTTGGTGAAGGCAAAAAGCTCCCTGTTTTCCACATTTGCCAAGCTGTGGTCCACAATTGCTACCTTAATATTCAAAATCACCACTCCACTTCTTTTTTGCAAGGGCAACTGTTACCCCATTCGATGCCTGTTTTTTAACTATTAACTCGCCCCCTGTGATGACAGCGCTCCGTTCACACACGCACTCAACACCTGTAACGCTTTTAACAAAATCGGAAGTTGAAAACTCACCCGGAGCACTTAAAAGCTCCTCCCCACTAAAGGTATTAAACGGGATATTATACTTTTGACAAAATAAAATTAACCCAACTTCATCTTTTTTTAGGTCTATTGAGTTTAAAGCGGCGACCGCCTTTATGCTGATTTTCTGCCCCTCTAGCACACTAAAAATCGCACTTTCTATGGTCGCAAGGGGTGTATTCCTTTTGCAACCCACTCCGATTGTGATAATCCTGGGCACCAGGTTTAGCGTTTTGGGGAATGGTTTTTTGCCCTCATCAAGGCTTATGCACACCCCTGTTCCCCCGTCTTTAACCAAATCCTTAGGCACGTTTTCCAGCGGGAAGTCGCTATATAGTCCAACCTCCCCCTCCAAAATCGCACCCGAGAAAACCTTCGCCATATTCATATCACAAATTGCAAGGTTGTTCTTCTTCGCAAAAACGTCCACCGCAACTTTTTTATTTATATCCGTCGCTGTTGTGATTACGGGGACTGCATTTATTCCCGCCGCAATCTTAAGCGCAACTTCGTTTCCTCCGCCAATATGACCACTTAAAATTGGGATAACATAGCGACCCAGCTCGTCCACCACCACAACAAACGGATCTGTTTTCTTATCCCTGATAAACGGGGCGATTGCACGCACGCAGATGCCCGCAGCACCCACAAAGATAATGCCTGCGCCACATACAAAAGCTTCCTCCGTCCATTCCCTAAGGGGTGATGGCTTAAAGGTATGCACTACCTTATTTCCCTCTTTTGCAAGTAGCTCTTCAATTGTTTTTGCCATTTGCTCCCCGTTTTTGGTGAATGATGCGATGGAAATTTTCATATTTTTACACCTTTTCTCTAAACTCATGGGTAAAGTTCTTATCGTATAGCTTGCTCTTTTCGTACGTATCCCCCAAAAATTCGCCAACCAAAATCAGCGCTGTTTTTGTTATATTGTTGTCCCTTGCCATCTGCGCAAGCTGCCCTACCGTTCCAATAATTTTCTTTTCATCATCCCAGCTTGCCTTGTAAACAAGTGCCGCCTTGGTGTCCTCGCTGTATCCGCCCTTTAGCAATTCCTCTACAAGACCCTCTAAAAGTCCTGTTGAAAGGTAGATTGCCATTGTTGCACCATGGCTTGCAAGGCTTGAGATTTTTTCCTTCTCCGGAACCGGTGTGCGCCCTTCCATCCTTGTAATAATAACCGTTTGGGAAACGTCGGGCAGTGTGTACTCCGCCTTTAGGGACGCCGCCGCACCAAACAGTGCGCTCACCCCAGGGGTTACGTCGTACTCGATGTTGTGTGCCTTTAGAATGTCCATCTGCTCCCTAATTGCGCCATAAATGCTAGGGTCGCCGGTGTGTAGGCGAACCACCTTTTTGCCCTCGCTCTCCCCCTTTAGCATAACGGAGATTACCTCTTCCAGCGTCATGGTTGCGCTGTTATGCACCTCGCACCCCTCTTTTTTGTAGTCAAGCAGTTCCTTATTAACAAGGGAGCCTGCATAGATTATCACATCTGCGCTCTCTAGGTGCTTTAGCCCTCTTATTGTTATCAAATCTTTTGCGCCACAGCCTGCGCCCACAAAATTAATCATTTTGCTCCCCCTTTATAATAACTACCGAAAAGTAGCTTGAGTTTTCGTTTGCACTATCCAAATTTTTGTGGATAACTTCGCCTTCCATTCCACATTTTTCAATCATCATTGCGTTTTCATAAATACCCTTTTCCTTTAACAAATCCTTGATTTTCTCTATTTTTTTACCTGTTTTCATCAGTATTTTCGTGCCATTTAGGTCAAGGGTTTCCTCAATCCCATCATAGGAGGCGGGCAGAACAAAGAGCGCCTCCCCCCTCTCGGTAAGGGAAATGTTCAGCCTTGCCGCAACCGCAGTGAAGGAGGTTATGCCCGAAATTATTTGTGCTGGGTATCCACGTGCCAACACCCTTTTGTGCACATAGGTGTATGTTGAATAAACCGTTGGGTCACCAAGGGTTAAGAAGGCAACGCTTTGCCCCTTTTCCAAAATCTCGCATACCTTCTGCGCAGCTAAATCATGCATTTCGTCCAGTTTTTTTGTGTCCCTCGTCATTGGCATATCAAGGTAGAGCATTTCCTTCCCCCTAATATCCGCAACCATTTTTTCAGCAATGTTTAGTGCAACCGTTTCATTATCCTTAGCGGAGATTGGCACAGCCACAACCTCGCACCCCTTAATCGTTTCAATTGCCTTAACCGTCATATCCATTGGGTCACCGCATCCAACTCCGATGCCATATAATGTGCCTCTCATCTATTTTGTCCACCTTTTTAATATTTCTTTTGTAACCACGCTTTGCCCTAGCTTGCCATGAACGTTGGAGAAGATAATCCCCCCCGCAATGCCGTCGCCATAGCGTTTTTTAATGTTAAAATCAAACTTTTGCATTATGTTTTCCATAGTTTTTTCAAGCTTATCTTCCTTAATCAGGATTTCAATGCCTTGCTCCGTTGTTTCACTCTCCATTATCCTGTTTAGCCCCTCAAGGCTGGTACCAGCTTTAAGGGCGCTTGCCATAAGCAGCTCCAGCCTGCAATCGCAGTTGTTGGAGTGGGTGTTGTAAACTCCACCTGCAACCTTGATGAACTTTCCGATATGCCCTATCAAAAGCACACTTTCAAACCCTATCTCCGCCGCAATATCAAGTGCCCCCCCTAAAAAGTTGCTGCACTTTACAACACGCTCGTCGGGTATCTCCCCCATCTCCTTGATGTATGCCTTGCCATAGTTTCCGGGGGTGATTACAATATCCTTAAACCCGCCCGCCTTTAGCACATTCATCTCCACCCTGATTGTGTCGATTATTGCCTTAGAGCTCATCGGCTCCACAATTCCGCTTGTGCCAATTATGGAAATCCCGCCAACAATGCCAAGGCGTGGGTTATATGTTTTCTTTGCAAGCGCAGCCCCATCAGGCACCGAAATGGTTATCTTTATTCCGCCTGTGTAGTCATATTTTTTTATTGCGCACTCCACTTCGTCTCTAATCGTCTTCATTGGGGTTTTGTTAATAGCGGATTTTCCAATCTCCACCTCCAGCCCATTTACTGTTACAACGCCAACGCCAATACCACCCGTTATTTCAATCCCGCTCTCTATCTTTTGTGCAGTCGCAAAAATCAACGTGCCATTTGTTATGTCGGGGTCATCACCGCTATATTTCCTAATTCCGCACTTAGCACCCTCCGCCATAATCTCTCCTCCCTCGGTATCAAGGCAAAGAGTAACGAGAGATGGTGTGACAATCGAAACCTTTTTTGGGATTATCCCACAGAAAAGACCCTCAAGTGCGGCTTTTGTTGCGGCTGTTGCACAGCTGCCTGTTGTGTATCCATGCCCATTTGGCAGTTTTATCCGCTCGCTTTTTGCACTCTCAATAGATAAAATCATGGGCATCTCCAGCCCTGCGCTTTCAATAATCCCCCTGTTGGAAAATATGTCATAGGGCGTGCCCATGCCAACAATCTCCCCCTCCTTCATTACAACCACCCGATCTGCCCACGAATAAACCAAATCCATATCGTGGGTGGACATTATTATCGTTTTTCCATCATCATTAAGGCCGTCCATCATAGAAATAATCTGGTTTTTGTGCATAGGGTCAAGTGCGGAGGTGGGTTCGTCAAATACCACAATCTTTGGTGAAACGGAAAGGACGCTAGCCATAGAAACACGTTTTTTCTGCCCATAGCTAATCTCGTGGGGCGCTTTATCCTTTAGGGAAAATACATCGACACTCTTAAGGCTTTTGCTAACCGCCTCGTTAAGCTCCTCTCTTTTATACCCCAAATTCTTTGGCGCAAATGCCGCTTCTTCCCACACCGTTATGCAAAAAAGCTGGGTTTCCGGGTCTTGGAACACAATCCCAACATTTTTGCGCACATTCACAAGCCCCTTTTTATCGTACTTATATACCTCATTATCAAGGCTAATAGTCCCCTGTTGCCCTTTTAAAATTCCGTTAAGGCAAAGAAACAGGGTGGATTTTCCGCACCCATTCGCCCCAACAATGCACAGTTTTTCGCCATCTTTTATATCTAAATCTATATTTTTAAGAGCCTTCGTCCCATCTCCATAGGAATAGCTCAAATTTTCAATTTTAATTCCCATCAAAAGTTTACCCCCATTAAAATAATCACAATCACAAGTATTCCCTCGTACACCAAAAGGCTTACAATTTGCACCTTGCTTGCTGCCACGCTTGTATCCTCGTACGTCATCTCCCCATTGTAAAGCCTTGCGTCCATCGCATTTGAAATAACAAGGGATTTTGAAAGGGACTTGGCAAAAATGGTAGATACCAAAATTCCGGCACTCCTAAAACGTGCTGCCAAATTCTCCTCCCCCAGCCTTGATTTTTGGGAGATTACAATTTTCTCGTACATATCAATAATCACATAAATAAAGCGGTAGAACATTAGAATTATCTCCACCAAAAAGCTTGGCAAGCGCATTTTTTTCATCAGCGCAATCATTGAGCCTATGGAGGTTGAGGTTATGAAAAAGTAAAGGCAGCTAACACTTGCAAGGGATTTAAGAAATATATTTGCCGAAAGTGCAATGCCCTCCTGCGTTGCCACTAAATATGTGGAAAAAATTGGTATGTTTATAACCCCGTTTGGTGTGTCGGACGGAGAAAACAAAATAGAAACCACTGCCATCACAATAAATGGCAGTGGAATAATCATTAATTTTATATATCGCTTTGCGGGAATTCCTGCAACGATAGTAACAACCCCACTCATAATAATAAGCGTGGATAGTGAAAATGCGTTTTGAGCAATAAGTGTGCAGGCAAAAAGGGTGGACATTGCAAAAACTGCTTTTATACCCACGCTAACATCTTTAATTTTTGAATTCTTGCACATCTCACCACGCATCATAATTTTAATCTTCCTTCTTCTTTTTTGATCCGACCAGATAACCTAAAAAATAAAAGAAAACCCCCGAGCCAACCGCCGCTTGCAAAGCAAACAGTAAGCTTTCTGTCTCTCCGCCCGGAAGGGTTATAACGCTCTCAAACCACGGCTCATAGTTTGGGTCAATCTCTGTAATTAAGTCCATTGCTTTGCCATCTGCACCGCCAAACTCGCTATCCTTAACCGTCATAAGTGGAACAACGCAAATTAAAACAACCAGCAAAAGGGCAACAAGCGAAACTATAATATTCTTTTTGTTCATTATTTCCCACCTCCCACGCCAAGCTCCACTAGCTCATCTGCACAAAGGGAGGAGATAGATTTAAAAACAATAACTGCAAGCAAACCTTCTGCAATTGCAATTGGAACTTGTGTTACCGCAAAAACAGCAAGGAACTTTGTAAGGGATGCCATAAAACCAACTTCCCCCGGAAATGCAAGAGCAAGCTGGAGTGATGTTATAACATATGTCGCAAAATCCGCAACCATTGCAACCAAAAATATGGTTACAGTTTGGTTAACTTTTGCCTTTTTAAGGGCAACATAGAGTAGGTACGCAACCATTGGGCCCGCAACCGCCATAGAAAAAGCGTTCGCACCCAGCGTTGTAATTCCGCCGTGTGCCAAAAGCAAACTTTGGAACAGCAAAACTATAAATCCTATTACCCCCATTTCCAACGGCCCAAAAAGGATTGTTCCCATACCCGTTCCTGTTGGATGTGTGGAGGATCCCGATAATGAAGGCATTTTTAATGCCGAAAGTACAAAACAAAAGGCGGTGGACATTGCAAAAAGTATTTTTAGCCTACCATTACTACCCAATTTTTTCTTTAGAGTAATTACTCCAAACACTAAAAATGGTAGATATAATGCCCCCCAAAATATGCACCACTTGGCTGGCAGAAAACCCTCCGAAATGTGCATTGCCCCAACATTTGTTCCCATAATTGCCAAAATGGACACGGTAATGGCAAGGCTTAGAACTCTTTTTTCGTTTTTTTTCATTGTATTTCCCCTTTCTTTTCAAAAAAACTACCACCTAGGGCTTTAGGTGGTAGTAAAAAAGTTTGTTTTTAACCACTCTAGTGCACCGTAGAGTAAGTAATAAAGTGTATTAAGGTATTCTGACTTATGTGTTTTACATTTAACACACTCACAGCAGCGGCCCTGTGTGGGTTTTTCACCCAACTTCCCCTTTTGCTTTTAAAAAAAGCGTTATACACCTATTAAATTGTAGTTTTATCGTTAATTAATTGTACCACATAAACCTTATAATGTATAGTATTTTTTTGATGATTTTTGTAAAATATCTTTCTTAAAGGGTGGAAATTCACCCGTCATTTATCCACCTCGCATAAGCCTTAGCACATAAAAGTCATAAAAAAACAGGGTGGATAAATCCACCCTGAAAGTAAAATTAAAATTACTTAATTTCAACAGTTGCGCCAGCTTCAGTAAGCTTAGTCTTGATAGCTTCAGCGTCGTCCTTAGAGATGCCTTCTTTAATAGCCTTAGGAGCGTTGTCAACAACTTCCTTAGCTTCTTTTAGGCCTAGGCCTGTTAGCTCTCTAACTACCTTAATAACGTTGATTTTAGATGCACCAGCGTTAGTTAGGATTACGTCAAACTCTGTTTGCTCTGCAGCAGCAGCAGCGCCAGTATCAGCAGCAGCAGCCATCATTACAGGAGCAGCAGCGCTAACACCAAATTCTTCCTCAATCGCCTTAACAAGCTCGTTTAGCTCTAATACAGTAAGAGTTTTGATCTCTTCAACAAATTTTACAATCTTTTCAGATGCCATTTTAATGTACCTCCATATATTTTTTATTTTATTTTTGGTTTGCGAGATTACTCGCCTTTTTGCTCTGCAATTGCATTAAGTGCACAAGCTAGTCCTCTGATATTGCCGTTTAGTACAGACAATAGTTGAGTAAGAAGTTGCTCTTTGCTTGGTAGTTCAGCAATGATTTTAACTTGCTTCTCGTCCAATGAAACACCATCCATAAAACCTGCCTTTAGGACAAATTTAGGATGAGTTTTTGCAAATTTTGCTAGTACTTTTGCTGGAGCGATAGGGTCAGTGTTGCTAACCGCCATAGCTGTTGTACCGTTTAGGATTTCGTCCAAACCGGTAATTCCCAGCTCGTTTGCAGCAAAACGTGTTAGCGTATTTTTAACAACGCTGTATTCAACGCCTGCTTCTCTTAATTCACGACGCAATTTAGTGTCGTCTTCAACGGTAATACCCTTGTAATCAACAAAAACACCACCCTTGGCAGCCTTCATAGTTTCAACAAGTTGTGCAACAACCGCTTTCTTTTGCTCTAAAACCTTTATGCTTGGCATATGTTCACCTCCTATTTTGTTGGGTCAAAGACAAGAAAATACTCCCCTTGTGTATAAAAACGCAAGGAGAGTTATATTTATAATAATTATAAATTTATCTCCTCGGCAGGATTTACTGATACCTGCTGTCTTTGGATCTTTTCTATTATAACAAAAGTGTTACCCATTGTCAAGAAAATTTTAAATTACACTAATTTGCTTTGGTTTACTTTAATTCCAGGTCCCATTGTAGCAGCCACAACGCAGCTCTTAATGTATTGACCCTTTGCCGCTGCCGGCTTAGCCTTGATGATAGCACCCAATAGAGTATTGAAGTTTTCATCTAGCTTTTGAGCACCGAAAGATGCCTTACCAATTGGGCAGTGAATAATGTTTGTTTTGTCAAGTCTGTACTCAATTTTACCAGCCTTGATTTCAGCAATAGCCTTAGCAACGTCCATAGTTACTGTGCCTGCTTTTGGGTTAGGCATTAATCCCTTAGGACCAAGCACCTTACCAAGTCTACCAATAAGACCCATCATATCCGGTGTCGCAACGATAACGTCAAAATCGAACCAGTTTTCTACTTGGATCTTTTGGATCATATCTTCCGCTCCAACGAAATCAGCGCCCGCTGCAATAGCAGCTTCTGCCTTCTCACCCTTTGCGATAACAAGAACACGAACAACCTTACCTGTACCGTGTGGAAGTACAATTGCACCTCTAACTTGTTGGTCAGCGTGACGAGAGTCAACACCCAGTCTTACGTGAACCTCGATTGTTTCGTCGAACTTAGCCTTTGCAGTTGCAAGAGCTAGCTCCATTGCCTCTTGTGTATCGTATAGTTTTGTTTTGTCAACAAGCTTAATATTCTCGTTGTATTTCTTTCCTTTTTTCACTTTAACTCCTCCTTATTTGTGGTATTTTCGGCTTTTTTACCTCCCACGTCAATGGGCGAGGGAACTAGTCTATAATAACTATACCCATGCTCCTTGCAGTGCCGGCAATCATGCTTATTGCTGTTTCAATGGTTGCAGCGTTCAAGTCAGGCATTTTAAGTTCAGCAATTTTTCTAATTTCGTCTTTAGAAATTTTTGCAACCTTAGTTTTGTTTGGAACACCTGAACCGCTTTGAATGTTGCATGCCTTTTTGATTAAAACAGCCGCTGGTGGAGTTTTAGTAACAAAAGAGAAAGAACGGTCAGCGTAAACTGTGATAACAACCGGGATTATTAGACCCACGTCGTTCTTTGTTCTCTCGTTAAATTCTTTTGTAAAAGACATAATGTTTACACCGTGTTGACCTAGTGCAGGTCCAACAGGTGGTGCTGGAGTTGCCTTGCCAGCAGGAATTTGCAGCTTAATAAAGCCTGTCACTTTTTGTGCCATTTTGTTGTCCTCCTTAAATATTGTGGTGCAGGCGGACCAAATCAAGCCATTATGGAAATTTGTTCCTCCCACGCTTGGGGGGTCCCCATTATAATTTAGCGCATTTTTGCGTTAATTATCAATTTTAGCCACTTGGCTAAGTGTTAATTCAACCGGGATTTCTCTACCGAACATAAGAACGGTTACCAAAACCTTATCTTCCGCAACGTTTAATTCCTCAACCACACCAACAAAGTTTGTAAGCGGGCCATCGGAAATTTTAACGCTATCCCCAACTTCAAAGTTAACCTCTACAGAAACCATTTCAACTCCCATAGACTCAACCTCTTTTTCAGTTAGGGGGATTGGTTTAGACTCAGGACCAACAAACCCTGTAACACCCCTTGTGCTCCTAACTATATACCAACTTTCGTCGCACATAATCATTTTAACAAGAACGTACCCTGGGTAAATCTTCCTGTCAACTTCTTTTGTTTTATTATCCTTAATTTCTGTCACCTTTTCGACAGGGACACTAACCTCGAATATTAAATCTTGAAGCTTTCTGTTTTCAACCGTTTTAAGAATATTGGCAGCAACCTTATTTTCGTATCCGGAATAGGTATGAATTACATACCATCTTGCGCCGTCTGTCATCTTTTCACAACCTTTTTACAGAATAAAGCCAATACCCAACCTAAACAGTTGGTCCAAAACCCAAATAATTGCTCCAACTATAATAATAGCTGTAATAACTACCCCTGTGTTATGCACAACTTGCGAAAAGGTAGGCCATGTAATTTTTTTAACTTCACTTTTAAATTCCCTAAAGAACTTAGAAATCCTGCCAAAAAAACCTAGTTTTTCCTTTGTGTTTTCCATTATCTTCCCTCCTATTAATAAAGTGAAGGTGTATTACTTAGTTTCTTTGTGTGCAGTGTGTTTCTTGCAAAATCTGCAATATTTGTTCATTTCCATTCTGTCTGGGTCATTTTTCTTGTTCTTCATTGTGTTATAGTTTCTTTGTTTGCAGTCTGAACAAGCAAGCGTTACTCTAACTCTCATTTTTACACCTCCTAAATATTTGAAATTGACTAATCTTTTATAAAATTACTTTTTTAACACAAAAAAATAAACCTATGCCAATAGGTACACCTTAATATACCACATATAATGCTTTTGGTCAATACTTTTCGCTATTTTTATTCTCTAATAAAAATATTTTTACAATTTTTATTTTTGTGGTATTATATTATTATAGTGTTTCCATTATAGCACATTTTTAGGAGAAAATCTATGAAATATAAAAAAATTCTTATGGTCACCATGTCCCTTGATATAGGCGGTGCGGAGACTCACGTTGTGGAGCTTTCAAAGACCCTTTCAAAATGTGGGCTTGAGGTTATTGTTGCCTCCAAAGGCGGTGTTTATGTTAATACTCTTGCCGAGTTTGGCATAAAGCATTACACCGTACCCCTGCACAGCAAAAACCCCCTTTGCCTTTTAAAAAGCTACCACGAGCTTAAAAAAATAGTTAAGTCGGAGGGGATTGATATTATCCATTCCCACGCTCGTATACCCGCCTTTATCAGCGGGCTTTTGTGCATGCATTTAAATATTCCATTTGTAACAACGTGCCACGGCACCTACTCACTTAACTTTATTTTAAAATTATTTAGCAACTGGGGGCAAAAGGCCCTTGCTGTCAGCCCTGATATTAAGGATTACCTTATAAACGGATATGACGTTAATGAAAAGGATATTTTTGTGACTGTTAACGGTATTGACACCGATGCATTCTCCCCCGCCCCGCCAGATAGCGAGCTTATGCTTAAGTTTAACTTGCGAAGAAGCAGTAAAAAAATTCTATATTTAGGAAGAATTTCCCCGGATTCCGGTGTGTACGCCTTTTCTCTTTTGCAAAATTACAAGGTTCTTTCAAAAACCTTCCCCGACTTGCAGTTTTTGGTGGTGGGAGATGGCACCCTCTTTGACGATTTGAAAAAAGAGGCAAAAAAAATAAATGAAATATTTGGCGATAACTCCGTTATACTTGCAGGCTCCCAAACTAATATTCCAATGTTCATCAATTTATGCGACGGCGCCGTTGCCCTTTCCCGCTCCGCACTTGAGTGTATGGCGTGTGAAATCCCTGTTATTTTGGCAGGAAATTACGGTTACATGGGGTTTTTTAATGAAAATATTTTGCCCGATTGCCTAAACAACAACTTTACTGCACGTGGTTTTATGGAAGGTGAGGGTGATTTTCTTAACGATTTAATTAAAATTCTTTCCCTAACCGAGGAGGAAAAGGCAGCTAATCTTTCCTTTGCCCGCCAGGTGGTTAAGGACAACTACTCCATTTTAAAGATGAGAAACGACGCAATATCCCTATACAACAAGGCTTACACCATATCACCCAACCGCAAGTACGATTTTATTTTGCTTGGCTATTATGGTTACAGCAACAGTGGTGACGACGCACTCCTCAACTCAATCATAAAAAATTTGCGCAACTCCCGCCCCGATTTGTCCCTTTGCGTTATGACCAACCGCCCCAAGGATTGCAATGTGGAGTTTTCCCTTAGCACCATTCACCGCTTTAATATTTTCTCTGTGGTGCGCTCCCTTAGGAACTCGAAGGCGCTTATTTTTGGGGGTGGAAACTTAATCCAAAATATAACCAGCACAAAATCCTTGCTTTACTACCTTTCCGTTTTGAAAATTGCCCAGTTTTTCAAGCTAAAAACAATGCTTTATGGCAACGGTATTGGACCCGTTTATGGCAAGAGAAACATCAATATTGCTAAAAATATTTTGCAAGACGTGGATGTAATTACCCTTAGGGAGAAAAGTAGTTTTGCATTTTTGCAAAATAACAACATAACAAAACCGCAAATTTTCATCACCGCAGA
>CAZMCJ010000001.1:27999-45104 GCA_964564795.1 uncultured Eubacteriales bacterium
ATGGACATTCCCGCAAAATCCTTTATCAAAAACATTCTAAATGAGGAAGGGATTGCGCAGGAGGAAAAATATATTTGTGTTTCTGTGCGTCCTTGGGACGATTCTCCACCCAATTTCACCGAAATTATGGCGGATATCCTTGATAAAATCGCCGAAGAGTATGGCTACTGCATTTTGTTTATGCCAATGCACACAGAGGTGGATATGCCCCTTTGCAAGGAGATTGCAAGCAAAATGACTGCCAAAAACCACGTTTTGTGCCGTGAGCGTAGTGCAAGGGAGCTAATCGGCTTAATCTCTAACTCCAAATTGACAATTGGTATGCGTCTCCACTCCCTCATCTATTCCGTTACAGCAGAGGTGCCACTCGTTGGCATTTCTTACGATGAAAAGGTGTCCTCTTTTTTGGAAACAATTGGAAATAGTACTTTCCTTCCCATCAAAAATTTGCAAGGAAGCGAGTTGCTATCCCTTATAAAGGAAACTCTGGACACCCACAACGACCGCCACGCCGACCTAAAAAGTGTAAAATGCGAACTGAAGGCTAAGGCTAAGGAAAATTGCACCCTTGCACTTAAGCTACTGGAAGGAGAAGATTAAAATGCGAATACTTAGCATAGATTATGGGGATGCACGCACCGGTTTTGCCATTTGCGACCCTACCGAAACCCTTGCCTCACCCCTTAGCATATTTAAAAGCCGTAAAATGGAGGAGGTTGCAAACCATACAGCCCAGCTTGTTATGCTTTACTCCGCATCCGAAGTTGTTCTTGGATACCCCAAAAATATGAACAACTCGGAGGGCTTCCGTGCCGAGAAAACCAACCTTTTAAAGGATAGGCTAATGGAGCTTATGCCAAACATAAAAATCACCCTATGGGACGAGCGCTCCACCACCGTTAGTGCAATTGCAATCCTTAATGAAACAAACGTGCGTGGTCAAAAGCGCAAAAATGTGATTGACAGCGTTTCCGCCGTTATAATTCTTGAGAACTACTTAAATTTTAGGAAAAACAAACTATAATTTAGCGAGTTTTTACATTGACAACCCGTTTCATAAATTATATACTTTAGTTATATTGACTAATTAGAAGGAGTGAATAAAATAATGAAAGCTTTAGTACTATACGGAGCAAAGGATTTGAGAATGGAAGACATTCCAATGCCTACTAAAGAGGATTTGAAGGACAAGGTTCTTGTTAAAATCAAAGCTGTTGGCATATGCGGAACAGAAATTTCCTCTTATAAAGGTGTTTTCCCTATGGGCATATTCCCTCGTGTGGTTGGCCACGAGATTGCAGGCGAGGTTGTTTCATTGCCTGAAAATGGTGACAATCCAAACGGACTTAAGGTTGGTGACAAGGTTTGCCTAGAGCCTTTTAGAGCGTGTGGCACTTGCTACCCTTGCTCACTTGGCAAAACAAACTGCTGCGAGAGCGTTGTGTGCATCGGTGTGCATGATAACGGAGCATACTGTGAATACTTTGCACACCAGCCAAAGCTTGTGCATAAGGTTCCTGACGATATGGATTTAAGGCTTGCTGCTATGGTTGAGCCAACTGCTATTGCACTTCACGGTGTTAACCGTTCAAGGGTTGTTGCAGGGGAGCACGTTGTTGTTTCGGGCGCAGGTCCAATCGGTATTTTGGTTGCTGAAATTGTTAAGGCAAGGGGCGCTATTCCAATAGTTATTGATATGATGGATAAACGTCTTGACATTGCTCGTGAGTTAGGTTGCAAATACACTTTAAACCCATCTAAGGTTAACGTTTTGGAGGAGATTAAGAAAATCACCAATAACCGTTTGGCTGAAGTTGTTATCGAGTGTGCAGGTGCACCGGCGGCTGTTAGGGCAGCTATTGATTATGTGGCTCAAGCGGGAAGAATTGGCCTTGTTGGCTATTCCAACCAAGATGTTCCACTTCCAACATCAATGTTCACAAGAAAAGAGCTTGATATTATGGGCTCTCGCAACAGCGCAAGGGAATTCCCACCATCTTTGGAGCTAATCACAAGCGGCAAGGTTAATGTTGAAAAAATCATCACTAACACCATAGCTTTCGAAGAAATCCCAGAGTATTTGGAGAAGATTATTGAAAACCCTAATGATTATATGAAGGTTGTTGCAACACTTTAATTAAAATAAGGAGTCGGTGCTTTGTCATCGGCTCTTTTTTACGCATAAAAGGCAGAGTTCATAGTGAACTCTGCCTTTTATTATTATTTTAGGTTTAGTACATTCCGCCCATACCACCCATTGATGGGTCTGGCATTGCAGGAGACGCCGGCTCCTTCTTGTCTGCAACCAGGCTCTCTGTTGTTAGAACCATAGATGCAACAGATGCTGCGTTTTGCAGCGCACTTCTTGTTACCTTAGTTGGGTCAACAATTCCTGCTTTTATCAAATCAACATATTCTTCC
Source organism: uncultured Eubacteriales bacterium (assembly GCA_964564795.1). Classification (GTDB taxonomy): domain Bacteria; phylum Bacillota; class Clostridia; order Oscillospirales; family RGIG577; genus CAZMCJ01. Next base: position 30,421 of record CAZMCJ010000001.1, read on the forward strand.
TTGTAAGCATCAAAGCCGTAACCAATTGTCGCCTTTGCCTTAATGTTCTCAACAATTATGCTACCCTCAAGCCCTGCATTTTTTGCAATTTGGCGAACAGGAGCCTCCAAAGCTTTAAGGATAATTTTTGCGCCTGTCTTCTCGTCCCCTTCACACTCGTTTGCAACCGCCTCAACATCAGCCATTGCCATAATTAGTGCGCTGCCGCCGCCGCTAACAATTCCTTCTTCAACTGCCGCCTTTGTTGCAGCCAAAGCGTCCTCAATTCTTAGCTTCTTTTCTTTCATCTCTGTTTCTGTTGCTGCGCCAACCTTGATAACCGCAACACCGCCGGAAAGCTTAGCCAAACGTTCTTGCAACTTTTCTTTATCAAACTCAGATGTTGTTGTTTCAATACCTGCTTTAATTTGTGCAATTCTTCCCTTAATTTCCTCTTGTTTGCCTGCGCCATCCACAATTATTGTGTTTTCCTTTTGGATTTTTACTTGGCGTGCTCTACCTAGTTGGGAAATTTGTGTTTCTTTAAGCTCGAACCCTAGCTCATCGGAGATAACCTCGCCACCTGTTAGAGTTGCAATATCCTTAAGCATTTCTTTTCTTCTGTCGCCAAAGCCCGGTGCCTTAACTGCAACACAAGTGAATGTTCCACGAAGCTTATTCACAATAATTGTGGAAAGAGCCTCGCCCTCCAAATCCTCTGCGATTATTACAAGCTTTCTGCCTGCTTGAACAATTTGCTCAAGAAGTGGCAAAATGTCTTGGATGGAGGATATTTTCTTGTCCGTAATAAGAATTAGGGCATCGTCAATAACTGCTTCCATCTTTTCTGTGTCTGTTACCATATATGGTGTGATATATCCGCGGTCAAATTGCATACCCTCAACAACTTCGCTGTATGTTTCTGCTGTTTTGCTTTCCTCAACGGTGATAACGCCATCAGCACTAACCTTTTCCATTGCATCTGCAATAAGGTTTCCTATAAATTCGTCACCGGCTGAGATTGTTGCAACACGTGCAATATCAGCTGTTCCGTTAACCTTATTGGAGTTTTTAACGATGTTTGCAACTGCCTTTTCAACAGCTTTTGCAATACCCTTTTTAAGAACCATTGGGTTTGCTCCGGCTGCCACGTTTTTCATTCCCTCTGTTATCATTGCTTGTGCAAGCAAGGTTGCAGTTGTTGTGCCATCCCCTGCTATGTCATTTGTTTTTGTTGCAACTTCTCTAACTAATTGTGCGCCCATATTTTCAAACGCATCATCAAGCTCGATTTCCTTTGCAATTGTCACACCATCGTTTGTGATTAGTGGTGCGCCAAACTTTCTATCAAGAACAACGTTTCTACCCTTAGGACCTAGTGTTATTTTAACAGTGTCCGCCAATTTATCCACACCGTTTTGCAGTGCTTTTCTTGCGCTCTCGCCGTATAGAATTTCCTTAGCCATCTTTTTTTCCTCCTTATTCTACTATTGCTAAAATATCGTTTTGTCTAACAACTACGAACTCGTCGCTGTCTAGCTTAACTTCGGTTCCGCTGTACTTAGATGTGATTACCCTGTCGCCTTCTTTAACATACATTGTTACCTCTTTGCCCTCTACCATTCCGCCCGGGCCAACCGCAACAACCTGTGCAATTTGTGGCTTTTCCTTTGCACTTCCAGTTAGGATAATACCTGATTTTGTTGTTTCTTCCATCTCCACCATTTTAAGAATAACTCTGTCTGCAAGTGGTTTTAGCTTCATACCGTAGTCCTCCTTTTGCAATATATATTTTTTAGTTTTTGTATTGTTAGCACTCTTAAGTGATTAGTGCTAATTTCTATTTATTATATTAAATACATTTTATGATTTTATCAATTTCCATTTTTGGTGCATTATATTCATTTTTTGCAGGTTTACTTTTGTTTTCTTTTGTTTTCTCCAATTCTTGTTGGAATTTACTTTTAGGGCTATAATTTTGTAAATTTTTTGTTAACAAGCCTTTAAATGAACGTTTAATCATAAAATTATTCAAAACAGGGTCAAAATTTGCAATTTTTAATATTTTTATGCAACAAACAATAAATTGCTTGTCAGTTCTTTACATTTTTATATTTTTTTGATATAATTACTATTAAATTAGTATAAAGGAGATTTTTATGAAAAAGATTATTAGCTTGGCACTTGTTCTAACATTTGCCCTAACCCTTTCCTTAACAGCATGTTCTAAGCAAAGCGGTCCTGCAGCAGGTGGCGGCGGAACCACATACTTAAACCTTGCTTCCGGCGGAACATCCGGTACATACTACCCATACGGCGCGGCACTTGCAACTGTAATTGGCGAGAGTGTTGCCGGCACAAGCGTTAACGTGCAATCAACCGGCGCATCTAGCGAGAATATCCACCTTATTGACGAACGTAAGGCAGATATCGCAATTGTTCAAAACGACGTTATGACATACGCATACGAGGGTACTGAGCTGTTTGCAGGCAAACAAGTTAAGGGCTTCTCCACAATGGCAACTGTATACGCTGAAGTTTGCCAAATAATTGCAACTGCTGATAGCGGCATCAACTCTATCGCAGACCTTAAAGGCAAGAGAGTTTCCGTTGGCGCACCGGGTAGTGGTGTTGAGGCGAACTCAAAGCAAATCCTAGAGTCTTACGGCATTACATTTAATGATATTAAAGTTGAAAATCTTGGCTTTGGCGATAGCGCTGACGCAATTAAGGACAATAAGATTGACGCTTTCTTCTGCACAGCGGGTATACCAACAACTGCTGTTATGGAGCTTGCAACCACCAAAAATATAAAGGTTCTTGCCATTGACGATGCAAAGGCAAAAGAGCTTACAGACAAATACGCTTACTACACAGTTGTTACAATTCCAAAGGATGCATATAAGGGTATGACTGAGGATGTTCAAACTTTGGCTGTTAAGGCAACTCTAATCGTTAACCCTGACCTTTCTGAGGAGCTTGTTTATAATATGACAAAAGCAATCTTTGAGGGCAAGGAAAAAATTGCGGCAGCACACGCAAAGGGCAAAGAGCTTGATGTAAGCACTGCTGTTCAAGGTGTTTCCGTTCCTTTCCACCCAGGTGCAGAGAAATACTTTAAAGAGGTTGGGGCAATCAAGTAATGCACTCCTCTAAAAACACACGCAAAATTTATGTTATTACCGCAACTGTTGCTTTGGCAATGGTTGCGGTGGTAATTTTTATGTTTTCTTTAAGGGGCAACTACTTGCTGATAGAAAACAACGAGCAAAAGGTGCTTTTTAAAGAAAAAATAGAAAATATGTCCAACTTTTCTGTATCATTTACTCATTCTGTTAACAAAACAGAGGTAGAGGAGTTCTACGAAATTAGGGACAAAAAGATATTTTTGGTAAAGTGCAGATATTTAGGCTTTGGTGCCGGCGTTGCAACGGAGGTTTCCCCGGGGGAAAAGCTTAGCTACGAGGACGGATATATGGTAATCTCCAATATGGACAGGGAGATTAAGCCCCTTGCATACTTTGTTGGCACAGTTTCAAACCACATTCTACACATAAATGGCAAAAGTATTAGCTTAAAGGGTGTAGCCCCCGAGCGGGAAAGAATAGTTTTTAAAGTGAATTGAAAGGACAAACATAATGAAAGAAAATAACAAAAAAGAAGTTCATAACGAGCATCACACTCCCCTTGATAAGGCGTCACGCAAAAAATTGATGGCGAAGTTTGATAAAGAGTCCAACACACGCACATTTACCGGTGTTAACCGCACAATCACAAAGTATTTGCTGATTGCGTTTACAATTTTTGCGGTTTATATCAACACCTTAGGCACACTGCCAACCCAGGTTCACCGCGCATCTTTCATCGGGTGCATTATTTTTATGGCGTTTATCTTTTACCCTGGCAAAAAAGGCATCCCGCCTGACGACTATATCCCTTGGTACGATTTTGTTCTTGGCATTGTGGGGAGTAGCTGTTTCTTCTACTATGTAATATTCTTTAACGATATTGTTGCAAGAACAGGTAAATTTAGCCAGATCGATGTTATTGTTGGATTTGTCGGCATCGTTATTTTGATGGAAATTTGCAGACGTGTTGTTGGTATTCCAATCCTTTGCATCGTACTACTTTTCATTGCCTATGCTTATTTAGGGCCATACATTGGGGGCGGCTTTGGGCATAGAGGGTTCGAGGTCGACCGTATTATCACCCATTTGTTCTACACAACAGAGGGTGTAATAGGCACACCCCTTGGTGTTTGCTCCACATTTATCTTCCTGTTTATTTTATTTGGCTCCTTCCTAGAGCGCACAGGAATCGGCAAGTTTTTTATTGATATCTCCAACTCAATCGCAGGCTCTCAAGTTGGTGGCCCTGCTAAGGTTGCGGTTATTGCAAGCGCTCTTCAAGGCACAATCTCCGGCTCCTCTGTTGCCAACACCGTTGGTAGCGGTAGCTTTACAATCCCAATGATGAAAAAAATGGGGTACAAGCCTGAGTTTGCCGCAGCGGTTGAGGCTGCTGCCTCCACCGGTGGTCAAATAATGCCCCCAATTATGGGTGCTGCCGCCTTTTTGATGGCAGAGATGACGATGATTCCATACTCAAGGATTGTTACCGCTGCTATTTTACCCGCTGCCCTTTACTTTATCGGCGTTTGGCTGATGATACACTTTGAGGCGAAAAAACTTGGGCTTAAGGGTATGCCCACTGATGAAATCCCTAATTTTAAGGAGCTTATTTTAACAAAGGGACACCTTTTAATACCGCTTTTTGCCCTAATTTATTTTATGATGACAGGCACAACAACCTCCCGAGCAGCGTGCTATGCAATTATTTGTGCCATTGCGGTTTCAATGGTGCGCAAGGACACAAGAATGACCTTCTCCACTTTTTTAAAGGCGCTTGAGGGCGGTGCAAAAAACATAATCGGTGTTGCCGTTGCCTGCTCCGTTGCGGGTATGATTGTTGGTATCGTTACCCTTACAGGCGTTGGTATGAAGCTTGCTTCGGGTCTTATCGCTATGTCAGGCGGTATTACAATTGTCGCACTTTTCTTTACTATGATTGCGTCACTCATTTTGGGAATGGGTGTTCCCACAACCGCAAACTACGTTATAATGGCAACCATCACAGCGCCAATCGTTGTTAACCTTGGCATACCTGTTTTGGCGGCACATATGTTTGTTTTCTATTTTGGTATATTGGCGGACATCACCCCACCCGTTGCACTTGCCGCCTATGCCGGCTCTGCAATTGCAAAGAGCAACCCGTTGATGACAGGCGTTACCGCAACTCGGCTCGCCATAACGGCATTCATAGTGCCTTATATATTTGCTATGAACCCTGCAATGCTGCTTATCGATACAAACCCGCTTGAGGTTATTTCAATCATTATAACATCATTAATTGGTATGTATGGGCTAAGCTCTGGTATGGAAGGGTTTATGACCACAAAGCTAAACACAATTGAACGTATTTTGTGCATTGGCGCTGGTCTTCTTCTTATTAACCCCGGCTGGCAAACAGATCTTATGGGTGTTGCACTTATTACCTTTATAATAATCGAGCAAATAAGACGTGGCAAAAAGCAAACAAAGTTAAACTAAAATAAAAAGTCATTCCCGAGCTTGGGAATGACTTTTATTTTATATCAATTCACTTATCATATGCATAAGCTCCAAAACACTGGCAAACTTAACGCTTTTATCATCTTTCATCATCTCACCTTGCCATGTGGAATTAAGGCGAGTTGTTACCCTAATTTCAAATGTGTGCACCCCTCCCTTAGCCTCGTCAACCACCTTACCCTCCATACATTCACTTTTATTAAGTGGGACATAGGATAAATCTGGCTTTTGCGGTTTAAAGGTACGTGATTGATTAAATGATTGCGGATAGTTTTGCCCGTCCATCACACCCTCAAGCCCAAGTATTAGGCTGTTTATGTCGCTAAAGGGTAGTGGCTTTGCAAGCCTTATCCCCACAACAAAGCCCGAAATAAGACCATTCTCCGCCTTATTTATACACACTTTAAATTTTGAGTTATTATATTGTAATACTAATTTTTCCATTCCTACTCCTTAAACCCTAAATCTAAATACGTTTTTTCATCCACTCTTGATTAATGGCAAATTGCACTGCCACTTCTGCTGTTATCTTTCCATCTTTATAATGGCGCAACAGGCTTTGGTCCATTGAAATCATACCAAAATCAGAGGAAGATGCAATAATACTATCCAACTGGTGTGCTTTAGATTCTCTAATCATATTCCTAACTGCAGAATTCACCGTCATAACCTCAAATGCAGGAATTAAGGTACCATCAACCGTTTGCACAAGCTGCTGGGAAACAACACCCTCCAAAACCATAGAAAGCTGTGTGCGGATTTGCTGTTGCTGTTGTGGGTGGAACGCATCAACAATGCGGTCGATTGTGTTAGACGCCCCCATTGTGTGGAGTGTTGAAATCACAAGATGCCCCGTTTCTGCCGCCGTTACCGCCGCTCTTATTGTTTCTTCGTCCCGCATTTCCCCCAAAAGGATTATATCGGGCGCTTCACGCAGTGCCGCACGCAGTGCAATGCTGTACGACCCTGTGTCCGTTTCAAGCTCACGCTGTGTTACAATGCTTTTGTTGTGGCGGTGGAGGTGCTCAATCGGGTCCTCAATTGTTATAATATGAGCATTTTTTGTGTTATTAACTTCGTTGACAATACATGCTAGGGATTTGCTCTTGCCACTACCGGCTGCCCCCGTAAACAACACAAGACCTTTTGTGTATTTTGAAAACTGCATAACATTATCAGGGATATTAAGCTCCTCCCTATTTGGCAGCTCAAAAGGAACAACACGTATAACAAGACCATAGGAACCACGCTGTTTAAGGGCATTAACACGAAAGCGACAAAGGGCGGGCACAGAGAATGAAAAATCGTCGTCCCCTGTTACCATAAGCTTTTCTAAGTTTCTTCCCCCTGCAAGTTCGTATACCTTTTGCACAACCGTAAGTGTATCCTTTGGGGATAGGTGCACAGACTGCTCCCTCACTATATTACCATTTATCTTATATGAAATTGGCAGTCCGGCAATTACCAAAATATCCGATGCCTTGTACTTAACAGCATCTTGTAAAATTTTATCCAGCATTATTTTGCTCCTTATACTCATTTCATATGCTAAGGCATTTCTCCGCCCCAAATCGGCAAGTGAGCGACCAATTCCTCTTGGGCTATCACCCCCACACTCCACTCCAATATCTTCACTCCGCCGTCCTTTGCCCTCTCAAGGTGGATTTTCAACTCTTGGCGGTCACTAATTGGTATTTGCTCCATAAGTGAGTCGTCCAGCCCTTGTTCAAATTCAGCCACAAGCCGGTTCGCTACGTTTTCTGCCTCATAGTAGAGAGCCACGTTGTTTGCATTGACCTGTGATAGCTTTAAATCCGCCCTTGCGGAAAAAAGTGTGAGTGCGCTAAAGGTTGAAAGGCTCAGCACCACCAAAATCATCATTATGGTAATTACACCAACACCAACGGGCGAGTCGCTTTGTTTGTTCACTCCGCCACCCCCTTAGTTTTGCTTACCTTTATGCTAAAAACAGGTGTCTGATTTTTATCTGTAATTGTTATGTCGCAATATTTAATCCCGTCTGCACCCTGCTCATCTTTAAGGGTTAATGCGGAGTTATCGTCATATTTAATTATATATTCGCCATTTTGTGTTTTAATATTTCCCGCTTTCCATTGTTCCGCTACTGTTTGAACCTTGTAAACACCCTTTGTTAGGATTTCTGACTTTTGGCTGATACCATATGCCGAAACCAAAAGCCCAGCGCAAACAACCGAGCAAACCACAAAAATAAGCAAATCAAGAACCAGCTCCACCAAAAAAAGGGAGGAGCGATTTGTGCTGTGTCCCATTATTAAACACCCCCCACTTCTGTCCTCGGTGCAATGGAGGCGCTAATCTCCTCCCCCTTATTGTCTACAACGTTAAATGTGATTACACCCTCGGCATAATCAACTGCAAGGTCATTAATCTCAACGATAGCTGTACCATCCTGTGGGTTAAGTTGGGTACCCGCCTCGGTATAAAGCTCCATAAGGTTGCCTCCATAAAGGTAAAGGCAAGTAACATACTCGTACCCCCCCTCCATTTTGGTTAGAAAGACGCTCCCCCCATCCCCAAAATCGCCTATATCAATTCCCCCCTCAACATCGCTACGCCTTACCTGATTAACCAAATAAGAAAGTGCTGTACGTTGGGTATAGTTATCCTCCGCCCCATTATTAATCCTACTATAAACACCTGCTCCCACAATGGCAATGCCCATTGCAAGCACGAAAAAAAGAGAGGCTAATGCAACTACAATAGCAGTCTGCAAGCTTTTTTGGCTATCTTGCTCATACATATGGAACATCCCCTAACGAAAATTAATTGTTTATTGGTAGCACAGTAATATCGGGCAAAAGGTTTTCCCCAATATACTGGTAATCTATAAAATAGCGCTCGTCTTTAAATAAAACACCGTATTTATCTTGCAAATATTCAACTGTTTGGGGATAAAACCCCTCTATCGCATAACACTGCACCGCCGCACGTCGCACACTCTCCGTTACCATTAAAAGCTCCTTCTCTGATAGAGTTTTGTTGTAAAACTCCCCTCCGCTATAAAGAATAATTGGCAAGCAAACAGCCAAAGCAAGGAGCCAAAACAGAGTTTTTAAAGAACCATCACGCTTTTTCCTCATAACTACCCCCTACATTCCGCCAATGCCAGACAAAACACCAAGCAAAGGTAACATAACGGAAAGCAAAACAAGTCCAACTGAGGTGCAAAGTATTATAACCATTGAATATTCAAATTTGCCAAGCATTGAGGATAAAAGGGCGTCAGCCTCCTGCTGGCAACGCTCCGCAATCTCCGTCATTGCTTTATCGGGCATACCGGAACTAAAGCCGGAGGATAAAATCCCCCCCTGCATACCGGTAAAAAGACCGCTTTTAGTAGCTGCAGCTGTATAGGAACTTCCCTGATGGGTATATTCGTTGCACTGCCTTATTCGCTGTACAAAGCTAGTATCCTTAAGCAGTTTTTCCGCCCTTTCCATACTCTCGTCAATATGCAGTCCGCTTGACAGCATAAGTGACATAACGGAGGCAAAATGACTGCGTTGGATTGTATTATTAACCTTGCTTTTAGAGAAAAACTTTTTGCCAATAGCGGAAATTAATTCTCCACCATTTCGGAATTTCATTGCATACAGCCCAAATATGGATAGTGCAACAAGCATAATTGACATTGCAGTTGCAATATGTTTGCTTGCCACACCAAAAGCCATAAGGCTTTTTGCAAGTGGGGAAAGCACTATCCCAAGCTGGCTAAACACCTGATCGAACACCGGCAAGACACGGGAAATCAGCACAAGAAACACAAGTGCAATCAAAAATGCCATACCCATTGGATAGGTTACAGCCTTGCGAATTGCACTGTTCATTTGAGCGTCCTTGCGGTAATATTCCGAAAGGGCAAGAAGGACGTCCTCCATCTTGCCTGATGCATTTCCAATCTCCACCATTCGCACCATATAATCGGGAAACAACCCCACGCTCTTTAATGCATGTGAAAAATGTTCGCCATACGAAACCTCTTTGTAAATCTCATAAAGCGCATTTTTTTCGTTGCCCTGCTCCATATCATCAAGGAGGATGCTAAGGCTTTCCTCCAAGTTAATTCCCGCTCGTTGCATAAGGTAAAGCTCATAGCAAATCACTGATATTTGGTCAGAAGAAAGTGGTTTCAGCTCCACTTTATTTGGTTTTATCTGTGTTTTTATCATATGGTAACCCCACTATCCCAAATTAATATGCAAACTTTTGCTTGTAGTTAGTGCCATCACTAATGTATTTTGAAACTTTGGGGTCGCCTTTGCCGCTTGATGCAAAGGTTGGGTCCATAAGTGACCAGCTTTTCCCATCAAAGTAAACAGCTTTTTCCACCCACCCAACATCTTCAATATAAACGTTAATCCACGCGTGGTAAATTGTTCCAGCGTAGCCAACAACCAATTTACAAGGAACATTTTGCAAGCGCAGCATTGATGCCATCACCGCCGCATAATCAAAGCATATTCCCTTTTTCGCCTCCAAAACTTTATCAACATCTGGCAAATATCCCGATTGAACAGTTTGTGCAAGCTTTACGTCATAAGTAAAATTTTTAATAACGTAGTTGTAAATTGCAGTTAGCTTTTCCAAATCGGTTTTTTTGCCTTTTGTTAGCTCTGCTCCTTTTTTGGCAACCCGTCCGTCCTCTGTAAAGTTAACATATTGGTTGGGGTAAAGAAATGGTGCAAATTGGTTATCCAAATCAAGGGTTATGCTTTGGCTAAAGGCAACCGCATACTTTGTACCTGTTGTATTTTGAAGAACTTTAACGGTATAGGCTCCGCTTCCTTCCGTCAGTGCAAAGGTTTCGCTTTTACCCTCGTTGTTAAGAGCGTAGGTATATGTGGCTCCCCCTGTTTTGGTAATTTGCATCATAATTTTAACCTGCCTGCCACCGGTATATTTAACGCTTATAAACCCCTGTGAAAGGTTTGATGCGTCAATCTCCGCCTTCTGGTTTGAGTACACCACCCCACCTGTGGCAATTTCCTTGCGCTGTGGAATATTTATCGCATAGGAATAGAACATGCTAAAGCTTGCGCATAGCATAGCCACGCACACAATTATTGTAAGCATTCTCTTGTTGTTGCTAAATCTCTTAATTATTCTCCCTCTTTTGCCGATACTTTGTAGTCAAAATCTTTATCATATGGAAATTTCTCGTCTAACCTTCCCGTAACAATCATTCTCTCGGTCGAAATGCCAATTGGGTGGCAGGTGGTAAGGGTTAGGCAAGAAAAGCCTTTGCTGTAAATTGGCCCCCAGTCATCCTCCTCCACAATTTTTTGCTCCTCAAAAAGGTATCTGTAAATTGTTTTATCATCACGAAGGTACATATAATCCCCCTCCGCCAATGTGTCCACATAGTAAAATGGTGCCTTATCCGTCACCTTGCCATTTACCCTGCCATTCCTGTGCCCTGCTATGGAAACGTTGCGGTTTCCAATACCGGGCAGCTGGGCGTAATCATAAAGCCCCACTCCCTTTGCAAGGACATCAAGCCCCACGCCGTCATAAATGGGCAGCTCCTTTGAAAGCTTTGGAATTATAAGGGTTAGCTCCCCTGATTTATATTTTTGGCGCTCAACTGTTATAAAAAGCTTGTCGTGTGGGAGGTCCTTTGTCACATCTTCCTCAACCTCCACACCCTGCTGTGGGGGTGGTGGTATTGGCGATTGGTCATACTCCTCCTCTGGCTCTTGCAGCGGTGGGACTTCCTCCGTCACTTCAAAATCAGGTGATTTATTACCCACTTTATAGTCATCATACACCCAAAAGGCGGTTACCGCCAAAAGGATAATTGCACTTATTAAAAATATTTTATGGTTAATCTTCATTTATTCCTCTCGTCAAATATCAACTGCTATCCCTCTAACTTTATATGTTAGTGTTACTTGTTTGTTTCCATATTTCTCATCAAAAGCTGTTAACATCCTTCCCATAACCTCCATACTGTTTTCGTAGTTTGAACTGGGTAGCATAATAACAAATTGCGCACCACTATATTTCGAAACAACATCACCACGCCTTAGTTTTTCCACCAATATATTCTGCACTTTTGTTGCAACTTCGCTAAGCGTATCAAGGGATAATTCCCCCTTTTCTTTTTTGCCGGCTATTGTAAGGAGTGCAATATGCACGCAATTTCCGTTTCTAACTGCTCTGCGAGCCTCCAGCCTGTACGCCTCCCTAAAAAATCCATAGTCACACAAAAATGCACCCTGACGTGCAACCGTTTCTCTTAAATCACCTTGAATAACGTCCAAATCCGTTTCAATATTTTTTGTTTGCTTCATAATTTCTGTGTAAAGTGAGCGCAGTGCCTTAGATGGCTTAACCCCCAAGTTGCGGTATAGATACTCTGTTGCCATTTCGTAGTGGGCAAGCGCTCCCGACTCATTGCCCTGGCAATGCAGTGCCTTAATAATAATCATATAAATTTCTTCATCAAGGGCCTCAACCCTGTTTGCAGCAAGGCACAGGGTAACACATTTGCCATATTGCCCCATGCTCATCAAAATATTTGCATACTCCTTAACAGCTCTTAAATAAAGCAGATGATAATGAGATGTTATTGGAACTGTCCACTGTTGGTCAGATATTTTGGGAATAAAATCCCCCTTATATAGAAAGGTCGCTTTTCGTAAAACGCCATTTTTTCTTCGTCGGTAATACCTTCCTTTGTTGCCCCTTTGCACGCCTTTTCAAACTCGTCAATATCGGTCACACACTCAAAACTTTTATCCCAGCTGTATGAGCCACGACTAGATATAATAGGGCTTGCCTCCGCTCCAAAAATAGTTTCCAATATGCCGCGCAGGCGAAATATCAATGTTTTTAACGCACTTTGTGGGTTGGTTCTGTTCTCGTTAGACCAAAAAACATCAATAAGCTCCATTGCCGGAACAAATCTATCCTTATTAACCAGCAAATATGCCATTACCCCCCACAATTTTTGCGAGCGATTTATCTCATCTGTTAGTGTAGTGCCATTATACGAAATGGAAAATGTACCTAGCATGGTAATGTTTACTTTATTCTTCATTAGATCTTTTGTATTTACCACTTAATCACCCACTTTTTAATTTACAAGATGGTATAGTTATATACACTATATTTTACCATACATACTTTTAAACTTCTATACTTATATTAAAATATGTGTAGTAAATACCTCTTGATTTCACAAAAAAAATCAAAAATATCCACAATATTGTTAACAGTATATAGCGTCAAAGAAAATAAGGCGGTTGTTCTTAGCAAATAAAAAACAAGGATATACCTTTGTGTTTTGCATAAGAAGACTCGCCTTATTTTTTCGTTAGTATAAAATTATTTCAGCCTTTTTTGGAGCTCCTTATAGCCTGGCATAAGCCTTGCCATAAGTTCATGAAAGCCCTTTTGGTGGTTCGGCTGCAAAAAGTGTGCGTATTCGTGCATAACAACATACTCAATCAACTCCCTCTCCCGCCCCATAAGGCTAAGGTTAAGGGTGATGTACCCCTTTTTATAGTGGCAAACCCCGTAGCAGCTTTTCATCTCCCGCACCTTAATTTGTGGCTTTTCTTTGATGTAATCCTTAAATAAAGGGTAGATTTCGTCGCTTATTTTGTTAAATTCCAAAAGAGCTTCTTCCTTGGTAAAGCTACTTTTCTCCTCCACCTTAATTTTTGCCCTTGCATCTCTTATCCACTGCGCTCTTTCCCCCACAAAATTATCTATAAAGGAAAGTTGCACACCCTTGGGGCACGAAACCTTAACATTTCCACTTTTATCTACCCGCATATTTATGTTTTTAACCTTTTTATAAGTTAGGGTGAATCCAATCTCCCCCACTTTTCTTTCCATATAAATACCAACCTATTTTTTAAATAAGTATAGCACAAACACCAAAAAAAATCTAACCTATTTCTTTAGTGCTATAACCTTTAAAGCCTCTTTGACGATGTGCTTTGCAGTAAGTCCGTATTTATCCATCAATTCCTCCGGCTTGCCCGACTCCCCAAAGGAATCGTCAATTCCAATTCGCTTAACTGGCACGGGGCAATTCTCCGCCAAAAATTCGCAAACTGCGCTACCCATTCCACCAGCCACTTGATGTTCCTCCGCCGTTACCACACACCCTGTTTTCTTTGCTGAGGTTAAAACTGCATATGTGTCAAGGGGTTTAATTGTGTGCAAATCAACAATCATTGCGCTAACGCCAACCCTTGCAAGCTCCTTTTGAGCCTCCATCGCCTCATAAACCATAGGTCCATTGGCAAAAACCACTACATCGTCACCATCAATAACAAGGCGAGCCTTGCCAATCTCAAAGGGTGTGCTTTCATCTGTTACAACCGGCACTGCCTCACGCCCAAAACGTACAAAGCAAGGGCCCTTCATATGTGCAGCTGCAAGTGTCGCCTTTTCTGTTTGCAGGTAATCGCAAGGTGCAATAACTGTCATATTTGGTAACACCCTCATCAGTGCCACATCCTCCAGTGATTGGTGTGTTGCTCCGTCTGGGCCAACCGAAATTCCGGCATGGGCACCCGCAAGCTTAACATTTAAGTTGCCATAGCAAACTGTTGTTCTTATTTGGTCAAATGCTCTTCCGGTTAAAAAAACACAATATGTGGTTGCAAATGGTATCATACCAACTTGTGCAAGCCCGGCTGCTGTACCCACCATATCTTGCTCCGATATACCCATATCAATAAATTTTTCAGGGAATTTATCCTTAACCCAATTTGTTCTTGTAGACTTTGCCACGTCTGCGTCTAAAACTATAACCTTATCATTTGTTGCGCTTAACTTTAAAAGGGCATTTCCGTATCCATCCCTTGCTGGTACTTTAGTCATTTTCTTTTCCTCCTTACGCATTCTCAATTTCTTCTAGTGCAAGTGCAAGTTGCTGGGCATTTGGTGCAAGACCATGCCAGTCACTGTTGTTCTCCATAAAGGAAATACCCTTGCCCTTAATTGTTTCTGCAATTATTACGCTTGGGCGTGTTGTTTCCTTCTGCGCCTCACCGTATGCGTTATACATCGCCT
>CAZMCJ010000001.1:45114-48015 GCA_964564795.1 uncultured Eubacteriales bacterium
GGCCGTCTGCCAAAATAACATTAAATCCAAAACTGCGCCACTTGTCTGCCATTGGCTCCATTTTCTTAATGTCCGCTGTGCTACCGTCTAGTTGTATATGGTTGTTATCCACAATTACACAAACGTTATTTAAGTTTAGTTGTGCTGCTGTTAATGCAGCCTCCCACACTTGACCCTCTTGGCACTCGCCATCACCTAACAAGCAATAAACTCTGTTGTTAAGCCCTTGCTTTTTAAATCCAATTGCCATTCCGTTTGCAATGGATAGACCTTGCCCCAAAGATCCCGCACTTGTATCTAGCCCTGGTGTCATTTTTGCGTGGGGGTGCCCTTGCAAGATTGAGTCCATCTCACGCAAGGTGTAAAGATGATGCTCATCATAAAACCCTTTGCGGCAAAGTATTGAGTAAATTGCAGGTGCTGCATGACCCTTTGATAAAACAAATCTATCCCTCTTTAGCTTTTCAAAATTTGTAACATCCCTTTTGAAGATGTCGGTAAAATAAAGTGCAACCAAAATCTCAACAGCACTAAGACTACCACCAGGATGCCCAGATCCCGCTTTGTTAATCATCACAACAATATCTTTCCTTATTTGCTTGGCTATGTCTTTTAGTTGTATTTCCATAGTTCTTGCTCCTTCTTTCTTGTTTTTGAATAAACTTATACTACACCTCATTGTTACATATGTCAATATACCATTTCATTTTTGTTACTTAGTACATAAATCTAGTTTTTAATTTGTTATGTTAAGTTTTTCACCTCGGTTATATGATTGTTAATTATCATACTTTTTTCCCTTGTATTTTTATGGATAAATGGTACAATAATAGTATTATAAACGGAGGTTGTGAATATGCGAGATTTTGAATCGGAAGTTAAATCAAGGGTTGATTTTATAAAAAATATTCTTATCGAAAGTGGCGCAAAGGGAATTGTGTATGGAAACAGTGGCGGCAAGGATTGTACTCTTGCCTCTATATTGTGTAAAATGGCAACGGAAAATGTTTTGGGCGTTATGATGCCATGCCATTCAAAAGCCAACTACACAACAGATATTGAAGATGCAAAGGCAGTATCAGAGCAGTACAACATCAAAAATATAACGGTGGATATAAGCAGCACAAAGGACGCACTGGCAAAGGAAATTTTAAAGAACATGGAAATTTCCAAAGATGCAGGTTCAAACGTTGCACCCCGCCTTAGAATGACAACTCTATACACAATAGGCGCAAGCTTAGGCTACTTAGTTTGCGGAACGGGCAACAAAAGTGAGCGCCATATGGGCTACTTTACCAAATGGGGGGACGGTGCCTGCGATTTTAACCCAATTGCAGACCTTAGCGCTACAGAAGTTTTTGAATTTCTGCGTTATTTAAAAGCACCCATTAGCATTATAACAAAGCCACCATCAGCAGGACTTTTTGAGGGTCAAACGGACGAGACGGAGATGGGTGTTACCTACAAGCAGATTGACGAATTTTTGGAAACAGGTAAAACAGAGGAAAAGGCTATGGAAATTATTAACCTCTACCACTCACGCAGCGAGCATAAACGTGTTATGCCAAAAGTCTATAAATAACGTAAAAAGGCTGTTGCATTTAAGTGCAACAGCCTTTTTGTATGAAAATAAGATTATAGTAAAATCTACATTGCTCCCAACGCAGTTGGCAGCCATATAACAATCTGCGGAACGAAAACCATAATGTAGAGCAAAATAATAAGCGCCACAATATAGGGCCAGATGCTCTTTATAATTTTCTCCATTGGCACATCAGATATTCCCGCAAGAACATAAAGAACAACACCAACAGGTGGGGTAAGAAGTCCAATCATAAGATTTAAAATCATCAAAATACCAAAATGGATTATGTTAATTTCAAAATATGTTAGGATTGGCAAAAACACTGGTGTTAAAATTGTAATTGCCGCTGTTGTTTCCATAAAGCAACCAATAATAAGCAAAAACAAGTTAAGTACAACAAGCGCAACATATTTATTGTTAATAAATGCAAAGAATGTGTTAGCAAGCTTTGAAGGCAACTGAGCATCTGCCAAAACATAGCCAAAAATCGATGCACACGAAACAATCAAAAGGATTGAAACAATATTTTTTGATGTTTCCCTTAAAAACTCGGGAATATCCTTTAGAGTTATTGATTTATAAACAAAACCAAGGAAAATTGAATAAACAACCGCAATCATTGCTGCCTCTGTTGGGGTAAACACACCAAACAAAATACCGCCGATAACTATAACAGGGGTAAGTAGCGGAAAAAAAGCACCCAAAAATGCCTTGCCAAGCTCATTCATTTTAGGGAATGGGTTCTTCTTATATCCACGCTTTTTACTTTGAAAATAAACAATAATACTACAAGTTAGTCCCATCAAAAGTCCAGGTATAACACCTGCCATAAATAGTGCTCCAACAGATGCACCACTCATAACCGCAAACATAACAGCCGGAACTGATGGAGGAATAATTGGCCCTATGATAGATGACGCACCGGTTACCGCAAGGGAGAAATCCTCGTCAAAGCCTGCATCCTTCATTGCTTTAAGCTCAATTGCTCCAAGACCGGCAGCATCTGCAACAGCAGTACCGCTCATTCCCGCAAAAATAATGGATGCAAAAACGTTTGCGTGGCCTAGTCCTCCTGTTATCCAACCAACGCTCAAATCTGCAAACTTAAAAATCTTTTCTGTTATTCCGCCTGTGTTCATTATAGTTCCTGCAAGCACAAAGCCCGGAATTGCAAGCAGAGGGAATGAATCCACCCCACCGATTAACCTTGAAACAACGTGGGTTAGCGACATATCATTGATCCCAAAATAAACAAGGGAGCTTATTAGCATTGTAAACGCTATTGGGAATTTGATTAGCATCAAAACAATAAAGGT
>CAZMCJ010000001.1:48025-49429 GCA_964564795.1 uncultured Eubacteriales bacterium
GTAACCAAAAAAGCTGTCATTCTTAGCCCACCTCCCCTGTCTTAATTATTATCGCTGTGTCAATCAAAAACCTAATTATACCAAGAGTAAACCCTATTGGAAGTGCTACATATAAAAAGCTCATTGGTATCGGCAATGTTGTGGAGTCAATTGTGTGCTGCATTGTTGTGAACTTTAAAGCAACAGGCAATATGTATAACATTGTAGATGCACACACCAAATTTATAAACACCTGACCCCATAGTTGCATCTTCTTTGGCATTTTGCCAAAAAAATATGTAAGCTCGATGTGGAGGTGATGCTTAACACCATAACCAATTCCTATAAATGTTATCCATATGAATAAAAATCTGGATAACTCTTCGCTCCAAATAAGTGGAGAGTTTAATACAAACCTAAAAAATATTTGCATAATTAGAACGATACACATAATAAATAATGCTGCAATGCAAAAATATTCTTCGATTTTGTCTAACAATTTTATAAATGACTTCATTGCGTATTTCCCTTTCAAATTTTTGTATAAAAAAGGCTTCTAAAGAAACGTTTAAGGTAGCCTTTTTTGAAACTCACGGACAGAAAGTTCAAAAGCGGAACTTTCCTATTCGTTATAAGTAAAGGGTAGATTACCTACCCTTTACTTTATTATTTATTTAGATGCTTTAATCTTTTCAACAAGCCCTACGCCCCACTCTTTTTCAAACTCTTTATAAAGTGATTCGCATGCTGCTTTAAAAGCATCCTTATCAGGCTCTATAATAGTCATACCTTGAGATTCGAATTTCTTGAACAAATCGTTCTCTTGGTCTGCCAAATTTTGGCTGATTGGCTCTGCTGTTGCTGCAATTGTTTCTTTAACAACCTTTTGGATATCTTCCGGCAATTTAGCCATTCTATCCATAGATGCGTACATTGTAACAAGTGCAACGATATGGTCCGACTTGATTAGATACTTACAAACTTCACTAAATTTAAAAGTATCGATTGTTGGTGGTGGGTTCTCTTGTCCATCAACTACCCCTTGTTGAAGGGCAAGGTAAACCTCCCCTAGAGCCATTGGCGTTGGGTTTGCACCAAAAGCCTTGCCATATGCAAGCTGCATTGGAGCATCCGGAACTCTTAGCTTAAGCCCCTTCATATCAGCAGGTGTCTTAACCTCTTTATTAAGGGTGATTTCTCTTGTTCCATAGTAGTAGTGAGCCATAGGAGTTACCTTAAATTTTTCTTCCAAACCTTTGAAGATAATGCTGCTGTCTGGTCCATTTGTAAACTTAAGCATATCATTCATATCGTCAAATAGGTATGGAGCATCAAAAACCATCATTGGTTTATATCTTCTTGCAATTTCGCTAGGTCCGGTTGTTCCAAGGTCAAGGTCGTGGTTGAACACCGCATCAATATAGT
>CAZMCJ010000002.1:0-38592 GCA_964564795.1 uncultured Eubacteriales bacterium
TTATTTTATATACATCTGAGTACCTGTATTACAGGTAATTTAATTATAACGTATAGCTTGCATATATTCAATACCCAGTGGCACAAAAATAAAGCAATTTTTTTGTGAGTTTTTACTAACGCATGGGGTAAAAAAGGAGAAAGGGAAGGCTTTCGCCCTCCCTAAATTGCCATCTCCATCATAATATGCGGGCAATGCTCGTCCATATATTCCTCGCCAAATGTTACGAACCCAATCTTTTCGTAAAATTCCCGCGCCCTTGTTTGTGCGCCCAAAATACACCTCTTGCCCCCTAGCTTAGCTGCCTTTTTAACCATTTCCCGAACCAAAAAATCCCCCAAGTTCTGTCCACGGTATTCCTTTAAAATGCAAATACGCCCAAGGTGGTACGTTTCGCTTTGCCCTTCTTTAAAAATACGCCCTGCGCCCACAGCCCTCTCCCCATCGTATAGGCAGATGTGGCTTGCCACCTTGTCAATATCGTCAAATTCGTCCTCAAACCCTTGCTCCATAATAAAAACCGTCTTGCGTATGCTAAACGGGTCTGATAGATTATCCACTCCCTCTATCCACTTTGCAACTACCATAAAAAGCTCCCTCCGAAAAATTTTTTATATAAAAAGTATAGCATAGATTTTAAAAAAATAATATGGTATAATATAAAGATAAATTTGCGAGGTGAAAATCATGAAAAAGATTTTAATTGTGGAAGATGAACAAGCGATTATTGATATAGTTGAATTTAACTTAATAAAAGAGGGATACACCGTTTTGTGCGCAATGGATGGAGAAGAGGGACTGGAAATGGCGCTTAAAAATCAGCCTGACCTTATCCTTTTAGACGTGATGCTGCCAAAGATGGACGGTTTCCAAATTTGCAAAAAGGTGAGGGAAACAAAGAGTGTGCCTATTATAATGCTAACCGCACGTGAGGAGGAGGCAGACAAGGTGCTGGGGCTTGAAATTGGAGCTGACGACTACATCACAAAGCCTTTTAGTATGAAGGAATTGATGGCACGTGTTAAGGCGAATATCCGCCGCAGCATAATTGCGGATGGTGGGGCGGAAAATAAGGACATATTTACCGCTCGGAACCTTGTTTTTGATAACAAAAATATGATGATATTTAAAAATAATATTCCCCTTGATATAACAATAAGGGAGTTTGAGCTGTTGAGGTTTTTGGCAGGCAAGCCGGGGGTTGTATTCCCAAGGGAGGCACTTTTAAAGGACGTTTGGGGCTACGAATACTATGGAGATGTGCGTACGGTTGATGTTACGGTGCGCCGACTGCGTGAAAAGCTGGAGGATGACCCTGCAAACCCAACCTTTATTTTAACAAAGCGTGGCGTTGGTTATTATTTTGGATAGGAGAATTACTCTATGCTAAACTCGCTAAGGGTTAGAATGGTACTTATTTTAACCATTTTAACAACATCGGTTATGCTGATTGTGGGAACCTTTTTCCTAAACAGCATTTCCGCTTTTTATCACGACGATTTTAAAAAACAGATGTCTCAGGTTTTTTCAAACGCTGAGTTTTTAGCCTCTGCCCAAACGGCAATGGAGGGCGAAAACCAGGCGGTGGAAATCTACGAGCTTTTGCGCGCATATAGCGGGCAGCTTGGGGTGGATAGCTACCGAGATTTTTACATACTGGATGGGGATAGCGGTGCATACATTCTTGGCACAAATGCGGACGAGGGAATGCTTTTGGAGCGCACCACAAACCTTATTGCCGCTGTTGCCGGCAAGGCAGGGGATAAAATCAGCAGAACTGCGGGGTATCTGGACTATGCAATTAATATAGAGGGTGGGGAATCCTCCTTTGTTATATATATTAAAGACACAAAAAATGAGCTTAAAGAGATGATTTGGATGCTCTTTGCCATAATTGTGCAGGCACTTTTCGTGGGGCTAATCATTGCAATATCAATGAGCTTTTTCCTTTCAAAGGCGATAACCAACCCTATTGAGAACATAACAAAGGGTGCAAAATTGCTTGCTTCGGGGGAGTTTTCCTATAAGCTTCCTGTTGTTTCAAAGGACGAGATAGGAACGCTAACACAAACCTTTAACCAAATGGCGGACGTTATTAAAAACACAATGGCGCAGATTGAGGGGGAGCGTGGCAAGCTGGAAACCATCTTCCTTTACCTGACAGACGGTGTTGTTGCCTTTTCCAAGAATGGGGACTTAATTCACAAAAATAAAAGCGGCATTGAAATGCTTGGCATTGACGAAGGGCACCAAACCTTTGATGATATTTTTGCACACTGCAAAATTGATGTTAAGATTGAGGACATACTATCCCTTGCACGTGGGGAAAACCTAATAAAGCAAAACGAGATTAACGGGCAGGTTATAAGGATTTGCTTTGCCCATTTTGATGTGGAGAACGAGGACCACGAGATTGGCGGCGGAGTGATTGGCGTATTGCAAGACATAACGGAGCAGCAGGAGTTTGAAAACTCCCGCCGTGAGTTTGTGGCAAACGTTTCCCACGAGCTTAGAACGCCCCTAACCAGTGTAAAGAGCTACACCGAAACGGTGCTTAGCACCCCAGACTTAGACAAGCAAACTACGTCCAAATTCCTAAACGTTGTGCTTTACGAAACGGATAGAATGACCCGCCTTGTAAAGGATTTGCTTGTGCTTTCCCGCCTTGACAGCAAGAAGATGGACTGGGTTTTCACAACATTCTCCCTAAATAATTTGCTGTCCAACATCTATGATTCCACCCTGATGGACGCACGCAACCACAGTCATATACTTATGCTTTCCGTCCCCACCGACGTCGTTTTGATGTATGGTGATAAGGATAGGATTGAGCAAGTTATTATAAACGTTGTAACCAACGCAATAAAATACACCCCTGATGGCGGCAAGATAAACATAACAGTTGGGCAAGAGGGGGATTTTGCAACAGTTACCGTTAGCGACAACGGAGTTGGAATACCAAAGGAGGATATCCCACGGTTGTTTGAGCGGTTTTATAGGGTTGATAAGGCAAGATCCCGCCAAAAGGGTGGCACAGGGCTTGGGCTTGCAATTGCAAAGGAAATTATTTACGCACACAATGGCAAAATCATTGTGGATAGTGTAGTGGAAAAAGGCACAAGCATTAAAATCCTGTTGCCAATTAAAATGGAGGAAAGATGAAAATAAAACAAGGCTTAAAAAGTTTAATTCTTTTATTATTAATACTTTCAAGCGTATATCTTTCGTGCGTTTTGTGGATTTACGGACAGCTTTTGCCCACCCAGCGCTACTCGGTTGGGGGTATGTTTAGCATACTGAAAAATGGTGTTACCACCGGCTATGTTTCCATTGATAACCTTGACAAAACCACAAAAACCACCAACTATTTATTTTTACCACGTGAAATTGCAATAAAAAAAGGGGAAGAAACAAGGGTTGTAAAGGGAAACCTAAAGCAGATTTATGCTGCCTTTGGCCTAGTTAAAAAGGTACTTCAAGAGGCGGAGTATAAGGACTATACGGGGTCAAACCAAAGCGAGTGGGGCGAAGTGCTAAAGGGTGATGGGATACTTCTGGACTATTCCTTTAACATTGGTGCGGATATTTTTTGCGATTTTTTGGAGCTGGAAAGCGGGGAAAAAAGAGCAATTGGAAATTTTACCTTCAGCTATGCTTTTTTAACACAGGAGCAAAAGGAGGGTGTTATCTATTTTAAAAATGATAAAGGCGAGTACCATAAAATCCGCATTATCCACCCCCAAACGTTTGAGGATATCCAAAACAACATAATTGCGGCGGTGCAAGGAAAGAGTGAATATTCTCTGCTTGCAAATAATAAGGACGAGGATATGGCGAAATTGTGTGAGGAGCTTATGCTGCCCCTCGAGCAATTAATCCCAACAGAGGGGGTATACACCACCCTCTTAAAAAGCACGCCTATTGAAATTGCCAAAGAAGACAGCGACTATGAGAGGGATATTAAGGATATTTTAAGTGCGTTTTATTATAATCCCGCAACGGTTAGCCGATACGAAAACAACGATGGCTCAATACTCTTTGCGGAAAACTTCTCCACCCTAAAGATTACAAAAAATGGGGAGATTGAGTATAAAAGCAACGAAAAAACAAAAGGGATAAGTTTGATTAACGAAAAAAACAGCAGTGACGGAGTGTTTTCTAACTATGACCAAATTTATGGGGTATATACCTTTGCAAACCGCTTAAGCAAACGCTTTTTGGGGGGAGAGAACACAACAACCGACTTATTTTCCTATACCTACGAGGAGGGCGTGTTCAATGTGGGATTTTCCTACAAGTATGATGGAATTGAAATTGTAAACTACCAGTCGGGGGATATAACTCCGCAACTATCATTCTACGTTAAGGACGGATACATAACACAGGCAAAAATAATTTGCAAAAACTACCAAAGTGGGCAAATATCTATGCCAAATCTGCCCTTTAGAGCGGTTGCAACCTCCTTTTTAAAGGGGAACGGGGTCAAATCAATTGATTTGGTTTATGTGGACGACGGCCAAAGCAGTCTTGTAACAACAAGCTATTTAGCCACAAAAAATTAAAAAAAGGGGGAGAGCAAGGTGGATTGGGAAAAAATTAAAACAATACTTATTATATTGTTTTTGGCAATAAATATTTCGCTGGTGGGCAGGATATTCCACACCAATTACATTAAGACGCAAATTTCCCCACAAGTTGTGGAGGACGCAGTTCAAATCCTTAAAAAAAATAATGTGGAAATTGATAAAAACATTATAAACACAAAAATGGAATATTTTAACGCTTTTCAAATTAAAGCTTTTGAGCACACTAATAGTGAAAACTTAAAAAAATTAGTTGGAGAAGACGTTAAAGTTGTGCAGAATAAGGATAAAAGAAGCACATCCTTTGAGGGAGCGGAGGGAGTGCTTACCCTGACAGATGTTTTAAGTCTATCATTTGAGAAAACGGTTAAGGATAAAAAGGTTGATATAACTGATAAGCAAAAGATAAAAAAAATTGCAACAGATTTGGTAACCTTGATTGCGCAAAACGAGTGCGATATTATGCTAAGCGACCAAATTTATGATGGTGGCGTATCCCGCCTTATCTTCAAGCAAGTGATTGAGGGTGTGACAATTGAAAACACCCAGCTTGCCATAACCTTTTGGGAAAACGGCACCATAAAGGGGGAGGGCAAATGGGTGGTGGGCGAGGTTGAGGCGCAGGGAATGGAACAGCTAATTTCACCCCTCAATGCACTTTTGATGTTCACAATGCTAGAAGAACAAAAGGAAAAAAAAACAATTTTAAGTATTGAGCCTCTCTATATTATCTCCTCCGACACAATGGACAATACTATCATACCTGTTTATAAAATTCAGGATAGTTTGTCAAAATCTACCTATATAAATGCATTCACAGGGACGGAAGTTAACTAAATAGCAACAATGTGCTTGATTTCTAAAATTTTTATGGTATATTATCATAGTATGTGTTATACTAATCAGTAGTTTAAAAATATTAAAGGCGGTGCGGCATTGGAAAAATATATAATTAATGGTGGGAACCCACTAAGGGGCGAAGTTACCGTCAGCGGTGCTAAAAATGCGGCGGTTGCAATTTTGCCAGCGGCACTTTTGGTTGATGGTATTTGCCGTATAGAAAATGTTCCACACATTAGCGATGTTGAAAAAATTTTGAATATTATGTCCGTTATGGGCGCAAAAATTAAATATATTAACAAAAACACGTTGGAGATTGATTCAAGGCACATTAAATCCGCAAACACTCCCAACGATTTAGCACGTAAAATGCGTGCATCTTATTATCTTATCGGGGCGCTTCTTGGAAGGTTTAAAACTGCAAATGTTGCAATGCCCGGCGGCTGCTTCTTTGGCGTCAGGCCGATTGACCAACACGAAAAAGGCTTTAAGGCACTGGGTGCAAAGGTTTCCATAAATTATGGTATGATTGAGGTTTCGGCACAAAAGCTTATCGGAACATCAATCTATTTGGACGTTGTGTCGGTTGGCGCAACCATTAACATTATGCTTGCGGCAGTCCTTGCCGAGGGGGTAACATACATCGAAAACTCTGCAAAAGAGCCACACATTGTGGACGTTGCCAACTTTCTAAATGCGATGGGGGCAAATGTTAAAGGTGCAGGAACAGATACTATAAAGGTAACAGGGGTAGAGCGTCTAAAGGGGGGGCAATACGCCGTCATTCCCGACCAAATCGAGGCGGGGACCTATATGGTTGCCGCTGCTGCAACAGGGGGCGAGGTTCTTGTTAAGAACGTTATTCCAAAGCATATGGAATCCGTCAGCGCAAAGCTAACCGAGATGGGTGTAGATATTTTGGAATTTGACGATAGCATTTTGGTTAAACGCACAGGAGATATGACACGTGTTAACGTGAAAACCCTGCCATACCCCGGATTCCCAACCGATATGCAACCCCAAATGGCAATACTACTTGCACTGGCAAAGGGTACAAGTATAATAACCGAAAGTGTGTGGGACAATCGCTTTAGATACGTGGACGAGCTTAAAAAGATGGGGGCAAACATTCAGGTAGACGGCAAGGTTGCGGTGTTTGAAGGGGTGGAGAAACTTAATCCGGCACCAATTCGTGCGTGTGATTTGCGCGCAGGGGCGGCACTTGTTATCGCTGGGCTTAGTGCAAAAGGCACAACAGAGATAGAGGAGATTTACCACATTGAGCGTGGATATGAGGATATAGTGGAAAAGTTAAGGGCGCTTGGCGGGGATATCACCTTGGTGGACGTTAAAGAGGACGAAACCTTGGAAATTTCACACGCAAATTAAGCAAGGTTATGAGGTTAGGGCGTGCTTTTGGCACGTCCAATTTTATTTAGTGATGAGAAGCCTTGCTTATGGTGGGTCTTGCTTATGTTATGCTTGCTTGCGGCAAGCTTGCCTATAGGGGGATATTTCAATAATTTCCCCCACCACGCAACCGTAAAATTAAAAAAGGAGGTGGCAATATGTTCACCCTTCGCACTCTCTTTTCCTCCAGTAGTGGCAACAGTGTATTGATAAAAAGCAAGGAAACCAGCCTTTTGGTGGATTGTGGCGTAAGTGCTAAGCGCATTGCCGATACTCTTTTGAACATAGGGGATGACGCTAACAAAATCAGCGGTATAGTAATCACCCACGAGCATAGCGACCACGTCAAGGGGGCGAGCGTGCTGTGCAAAAAGTTTGGAATTCCCCTTTATGTAAATGAAAAAACATACGAAAACATGACCCTGCCAAATAAAGAATATATTACGGTTAACTTTTTTGATGATGCTGAGTTTTGGGTGGGGGATATTTCGGTCACCCCATTTGAAATTCCCCACGATGGCGCAAGCCCTGTTGGCTTTTGCTTTAGAGAGGGCGGGGGATGCATTGGCTTTGCAACAGATATTGGACACATAAACGATAAAATTTTAGACAGCCTTAAAGGTTGTGATATTGCATACATAGAATCAAACCACGATGTTAATATGCTTAAAATGGGGAGTTATCCTTATTTTTTGAAGCAACGTATTCTTTCAGATGTGGGGCATTTATCCAACGAAAACTGCGGAAAACTCTCTCAATTTTTGGTGGAAAATGGCACAAAAGATATTATTTTGGGGCATTTATCCAAGCAGAATAATATGCCAAACTTAGCCTATTTAACAAATAAAATCCATATGGAGAGGGCAGGCATATTGGAGGGCGACCACTATTCTATGCAGGTGGCGCCAAGTGACTGGCCGGGCGAAATGGTCAGAGTGTAAAAGGGGTGGACCAGGGTTGCACCACCAAAAAAAGGAGAAAACCGGATGCTAACCGTTAAAATAGTGTGCATAGGCACAATCAAAGAAAAATTTATAACGGACGGGTGCGACGAATTCCTAAAGCGCCTTAGTGCATTTTGCAAGGTGCAAATTGTGCAAATTAAGGAGGAGCGGCTCCAAAAGGAAAATGATGCGGATATTGCCCGTGTTATCCAAAAGGAGGGGGAAATGATAGTGCGCGAAATACAAAGCGGACACACCATTGCTCTTTGCATTGAGGGAAAATCCCTATCGTCGGAAGAATTGGCGGTAAACCTCCAAACCCTTATGACAAGCGGTGTAAGCACTGTTAACTTTGTAATTGGCGGAAGCTATGGATTGAGCGACAGCGTTAAACAAAAGGCTGATTTTAAGCTCTCCTTTTCTAAAATGACCTTCACCCACCAGATGGCACGAATGATTTTGCTGGAGCAAATTTACAGAGCATTTGCTATAAACAGTAACATAAAATACCATAAATGAGGTGAATTTATGCTAAAATATTTAAGACTGCAAGAGGAAGATTTTGAGGAAGTTGCAAACATTTACAACTACTATGTGGAAAATTCGGTTGCAACATACGATACCGTTTGCAAAACGGGGGAGCAAATGCGGGAGCGCATTTTAAAGGGGGACCCCTTCTTTTCCTATGGAATATGGAAAGAGGACGAGCTTGTTGGCTATGTTTACATATCACCATACAGCGACCGTTTGGCTTATGCACGCACTGTAACCATCTCCATATATCTAAAAAACGGATTTTTGGGGAAAGGTATTGGAAGCAGAGCTATTGAAATGTGCATTTCCTTAGCACGAGAGCGGGGTTTTAAGTGTATAATTTCCACCATAAACTCCCAAAATCTTAAAAGTAAGGGTGTATTCCTCAAGGCGGGGTTTGTCCAGGTGGGTCAGATAGAGGATATTGGGGAGAAATTTGGGCTTCCTCAAGGAATTACCATTTTGCAGCTAAAATTATAAAGAAACTGAGGAATTTATGAGTAAAAAAGAATTATCATCACAAAAAATGGGGGAAATGCCAATAGGCAAGCTGCTTTTCACAATGTCAGCCCCTGCAATGCTTTCAATGATGGTGCAGGCACTGTATAATATAGTGGACAGCTTGTTCGTGGCGCAAATCAGTGAAAACGCACTAACCGCAATATCCCTTGCCTTTCCAATGCAAGCTTTTGTATTATCCCTTGCGCTAGGGGTGGGGATTGGAGCAAACTCCCTAATTGCGCGGGCTTTGGGTCAGGGTGATAGGCAAAAGGCAGACCTTGTGGCAAAAAACGGGCTGTTTTTGGTGGCGGTTGTGTGGGTTATCATCGCCGTCTTTTCTTTGTTTGCAACCGAAGGATACCTTGCACTTTTTTCAACCGAGTCGGCGGAAATTGGTGTGATGGCAAAAGAATATTTACAAATTGTTATGGTATGCTCTGCATTTATGTTAGTTGAGATTTATTGCAACAAAATTTTGCAATCAACGGGTAATATGATTGTGCCAATGTTTTCCATGCTAATTGGCGCAATAACAAACATAATCCTTGACCCAATCTTTATTTTTGGTCTGTTCGGTGTGCCTGCAATGGGCGTTGCGGGTGCGGCAATAGCAACCATAATCGGGCAAGGTGCGGCAATGGCATACTGCCTAACAATGTTTTTAACCAGAAGCCACGATATTCACATTGGGCTTAAGGGCTTTAAGCCAAATGGGGTTATTATTAAGGAAATTATCAAGGTGGGCACACCTGTTTTTATAATGAACTCCATCGTTTCCATAACAGTTTCGGTGCTAAACGGGGTGCTTATTTTGTTCAGCGAAACTGCGGTTGCGGTTTTGGGAATTTACTTTAAGGTGCAAACCTTTGTGTTTATGCCTGTTTTTGGGTTGCAACAGGGCGTTATGCCAATTTTGGGCTACAACTTTGGTGCAAATAACAAAAAACGCTTTTATAGAACCTTCCGCCTTGCAATTACAGTTGCGTGCATAATAATGGTAGCGGGGGTTATATTGTTCAACCTTTTCCCGGTGCAGATTTTCACCATGTTCAAAGGGGACGAAAATATGATTTCGATAGGTGTTCCGGCATTTAGGATATTAAGTTTATGCTTTATTCCGGCGGCGTTTGGTATTATGATGTCATCCACCTTTTTGTCCATTGGGTATAGCATTTATTCTATGATTATGTCCATCACCCGTCAGCTGGTTTTTATTTTACCACTTTCAATCCTGTTTGCAAAAATGGTGGGAATAAACGGAATTTGGTTTTCCTATTTCGTGGCGGAGATGCTCTCCCTTGTGATATTCTTCCCAATTGGGATTGCAACCATTAAAAAAGAGTTTGCAAAAAAAGAGACCGCAGCAGAGGAATTTACAAAAAAAGAAATTGAAGGTAAAAAAGTGTTGGAGAATTAAATATTTTAAGGTGGGGTTTTGCCCCACCTTTTTTGATGTATTGTAGTGTTATCAGAGGGAGGCGTAAGGATTTAAGTACCCAATAATTACAACGGAAAAGTAGTGTAGGCTCCATAAATAAATGAGGAGTTGTGTGTTGCAATATGTTTACATGCTTCTCCTCTATACCCGAAAATTAGAGGGAAAGAGTGATGTAGGCTCCATAAATAAACGAGGAGTTGTGTGTTGCAATATGTTTACATGCTCTCCCTTACACCCCACAATTAGAGCCAAATAGTAAGTGTAGGCACAATAAAATAAAGGAAGAGTTGTGTCGCAAGGTGTTTACCCCCTCCGCCCCCCAACCTTCTTTCGTTTGGTACACCCTACATCCTTCAACCCCATACGCTACACCACAAAATAAACAAGGTGACGCTAAGCTTGTGCGCCACCTTGTTTATTTATATTAAAACCCGCCTACTTTTTAATCAGGCTCATTGGGTCTATTTGTTTGCCCTTTTGCACCATCTCAAAGTGCAAATGGAAAACATCGCCACTCTCTGCTGCTGCGCTTTGCCCAATTCCACCTATTGTGTCGCCCTTTTTAACCTTTTGCCCTTTTTTCACAAGGATTTTGTCTTGCAAGTTGGAGTAAACGCTAAAGGTA
This sequence comes from uncultured Eubacteriales bacterium, assembly GCA_964564795.1. GTDB lineage: Bacteria > Bacillota > Clostridia > Oscillospirales > RGIG577 > CAZMCJ01. The sequence continues at coordinate 10,876 of CAZMCJ010000002.1, forward strand.
TCACCCCCATGGTCAATGGTAACGGTATTTCCCATCATCTCGTCAACATATACGTCAAAAACAGTACCTGCCTCCACTGCCCTAACGTTTGTGCCAACGTCACCTTTAAAGTCAACTCCGGCATGGGTGCGATAATCCTCCAAGGTCTTGTCATAAATTAGCTGGTCGGTTGAGTAAGGCTTGGATATTACTCCCTCAACAGGCATAATATATGATTTTTTAGTGCTACCCAAAAATACGCTTTGCTCTTGCTTAGGAGCTTCTTCCACCTTTTTTTCAACCTCTTTCGGAACAACAACGCTTGCGCTTCCAACGTCTGCCTCAAAGAAGGATGGGGGTGGTGGGGCAATTTGTGGATCCAAAACTTGCTCCCCAATTTCAATTTCCAGCCCGTTTTTTGCGTTATCCAGTGATGTGTTCTCCTGTGCGATGATATAGCCGGTTGCGCCAACAGTGACTAAACATAGTAGCATTACTATGTAGAAGCCCCTGCCCTCTACAATTGATGTTAATATATTATTTTTTTTCATGCTTCTTTTCACCTCGTAAATATTTTTAACATTTATTTGGTGAATTATTCAAAATTTATGAAATTTTTTCAATGTCAACACCCTGGTAATACCATTTTATAATTTCGTCGTATGTGGAGCCGTTGTTTGCCATATAGTTTGCCCCATACTGGCTCATTCCAACTGCGTGCCCATACCCCTTTACATGAAAAACAGCCTCTGTTTCGCCAAACTCAATTGTAAAATTGGTGGAGCGCAGGGAAAAGATAGAGCGTATATCACTCCCCTTAAAGGTTTTACCGCAAATGTTTATGGTGATTATACCGCCGCCGTCACCACGTGTTTCCTCACCAACGTAGGTGTGTGGGGAATTGTTAAAGACGATTGTTGGGTCGCTTTGAGTTAAAAGCATTTTAAAATCAGCAAGAGAAACCTTCTCCTCGGTCGTGTAGCGTGGTGATAGCTCCTCCCCCTTACTCTCCACAGATTTAAGGTATGGCACATCGCCCCCCCAAACGTCCTTTGCGTTTTCGGTGCGACCACTAGAGGTGGAGTGAAAAACTGCACAAATTGCCGCATTTTCATACACTGCAATTTCCCTATCTGTTTCGTTAACTGCGCTTTTAATCTTGCTGTAAATGGGTAGAAAATTGTTGGAAAAACGCTCTTTCATCTGGTCAACCGAAAGGTAAGCCTTGCAATGTGTATAGTCTGTGCAAACATCAGCGCCATTATGATTAGTGTATAAATTCTCATTTTCTGCATTTTCATTCATTCTATTTATGGTGTAGCTGCGTGCGGCAACGCTTTGTGCTTTTAGTGCCTCAATGTGGAAATTTGAAGGCATCTCCCCTGCAACAACCGAAATCAAGTATTCTTCCAAATTAAGGTGGACGACTTTTTTCTCATCAGCCATAAAAACTTTTATGGTTATATCCCTGTCCGAGCTTTGCGGTTTATCTTGTGGCTGAGGTGGTGTAACTTGCGTGGGTGGCGAAGGTTTAATGTTTTTAACCTTCGGGAAGGAAAGTGCCAGGGGCAAAGCCGATATAATAAAAATCATCACAAAAAAATACATAAGACCTTTTTTCATTAAAACCACCTCTTGACTTTCTGCAAGTTTTAAACTTTAATTATTCATTTTACATAATTAACAAATTTAAAAAAAATTGCGTTGATTAATAATGTGTTGTGCATAAAAATAAATAAACCTATTGACTAAGTTAAAAAATAAAGGTAAAATAATATTCAAACACCAATTTTTAGAAAAAGGGGGTATTTAAAAATGCCATTTACCAAAATAATAGATACAAACTACCTTAACACAATATGCGAAGAACACAAAAATTATGCAACAATCCCTGCAAGTGCATACACCCACAATGTTAAAAGGGGACTTCGCAACGAGGACGGAACGGGGGTTGTTGCGGGGCTGACAACCATTTGTAGCGTTCATGGATATGTAATCAACGAAGGGGAGAAGGAACCGGACGAGGGCATCCTAACATACAAAGGCTATAATATTATTGATATTATAGAGGCATGTGTTGAGGAGAACCGCTATGGCTTTGAGGAGGTAACCTTCCTATTAATGTTTGGTTTTTTGCCAACAAAAGAGCAACTTGCAGAGTTCGTTAGCATACTAAGCAAGTGCAGGGAGCTACCACAAAATTTTACAGAGGATATGATAATTAAGGCACCAAGCAATAATATAATGAATAAGCTTGCACGTAGTGTGCTTGCCCTTTATTCCTACGACGATTACCCGGACGACACAAAGCTATCTTGCCTCGTTGGCAAGGCGCTGCTTTTAATTGCACGTTTTCCTGTTATCGTATCCCACGCATTCCAAGTTAAAAAGCACTATTACGACCACGAGAGTATGTACCTTCACTTCCCAAAAGAGGGTATGAGTACATCAGAAACACTGCTTAGGACACTTCGCCCTGATAAGCAGTTCTCCGAAAAGGAGGCTCGCCTTTTGGATATTGCCCTTATTTTGCATGCAGAGCATGGCGGCGGTAATAACTCCACCTTTGCGGCTCGTGTTGTAGCCTCCACAGGGACGGATATTTACAGCGCAGTTGCGGCGGCAGTTGGATCGCTAAAGGGGCCTAAGCATGGTGGCGCAAATATTAAGGTTGTGGAAATGCTAAACGCATACAGGGAAAACGTTAAGGATTTTGAAAATCTAGGCGAGGTTGCAGACTTTACAAAGAAGATTTTGAATAAAGAGGCGGGAGATAAGAGCGGTCTGGTTTATGGAATGGGCCACGCAATTTATACAACCTCTGACCCACGTGCAATAGTGCTTAAAAAATATGCAAAGGACTTGGCGGCGGAAAAGGGAATGCTTAAGGAGTTTGCCCTTCTTGAAAATATTGAGACTTGCACCCCACAAGTTTTTGAGGAAATAACAGGAAAAACAAAGGTAATCTGTGCAAACGTGGACCTTTATTCCGGTTTTGTGTATGAGATGTTGGGTATTCCAAACGAGGTTTACACACCACTTTTTGCATGTGCAAGGATAACAGGCTGGTGCGCACATATTATTGAGGAGTTCACCCAAGGTAAGAAGCTAATTCGTCCGGCGTACAAAACGGTTGGCAAAAAGCGTGCATACCAAAAGATTGAGGATAGATAATTTGATATTAAAAAAGGCGCCCGATATTAGGTGAGTGTTTATAAATATACTTTGTGAACCACCTAAAAATGGGGGTATAAGGCGGACAGTTTCTAATGTCCGCCTTTTGCTATGCCTTAAATAGCTTGTGCTACCTCCTTAGCATAAACTATTTCAAAATTATCATACAAGAGTCCCCCTTCAATGGAATGATGCCAAATTCTGCGTTTACATCGTTCTGCATTCCGATGCCACGATAATGTGGCTCGGTTTTAGCAATATCCCTAAGGATTTCAGCAACATTTTTGGTTATGATTTTAGAGAATTAAATTTTTTTCATAGGGCTGAATTGAAAAAGCAAATTTTGTTTTGCAATATTAAGTTGCAGAAAAACTTACAAATTTTTTAAAAAAATGTAATGAACCAAAAAAATTCTATATACAAAAAAGGTGTACCTTGATATAATTAGCACAAAGCAATGTGGTGTATGGCAAAACAGCGTAACTCGCTCAGAGGTTATCCTGCCCTTTCTTTTTTGGAAAGGTAAGTTAAACCACTAGGTGAAGAATATGACAATAGAAAATGATGGTATATGATGGCGGATTGTTTCATATATGTGGGTTTCAGTTCAAGGTGTTGAAGTTCAGGCTGATGATTCCTTACATTGTAACTTTGACACGCTTTATACAACAACAATATTATAAGTAGGTGTTCTATGCGGATTGCAATTTGTGATGACAATACTGAGCAGTTAGAGACCATTAAAGGTGCGGTGGTGAGTTATGCCAAACGGCACCCTGATATAACGATACAAACAACAGCGTACTGTACACCGCTTTCCTTCCTGGAAGAGTGGAGTAAAAACGGCTGTTACGATATTATACTGTTGGACATCTGCATGCCTGGGATTTTAGGAACTGAGGTAGCAAAGGAAATCCGACAGAGAAAAGAAAACCCGGAAATTATTTTTTTGACCACTTCTTCGGAGTTTGCCGTGGAAGCCTTCACGCTAAAGGCGGCACACTACATAATTAAGCCATTTTCTCAGGTGCAGTTTGATGAGGCGATGAACAGAGCCGTTGAAAAGCATCAAAACAAGATGGTTAAAAATATTACCTTAAAGCTTAGAAACTGTGAAGCAAGGCTGGTTGACCTCAACGAAATTATTTTTGTTGAGAGTTCTTCTCACTCTCAGCATGTTCATTTAAAGACGGGCGATCACATCGAAAGCAGACAAACTCTTTCTGAACTGCTTGCCCTTTTTAGTGTTCACGCAAAAGGGCAATTTATCTCCCCGTATAAGGGGTATATTGTGAATCAAAAAAGTATTAGAAGCATAGAACCGGACAATATTACGCTAAAATCCGGCGTAAAAATCCCCATCGTGAGGCGCAATTTTAAACAGATTAAGGAGAATTATTTTTCCTTCATCTTCCAAGAGGGTGGGTGCTAAATGGAGCTGCTGACTATTCATATCATCCGAGGATGCGTCACCAACTTTTTCATACTCCTGCACCTTTTCTCTCTGGATGAGCCAAAATACGATAAGCGAACCATGCGACTTGCTCTTTTGGGGACCTATATGTTGGTAACTGCCGTAACAACAGTGATGTATTTTACCATCGACATGACACAGATTTCCAAACTCAGCGCTCTGGTATGGATTGTGACGGGACTTGCCTGCAAACCATTCTTTCGTGGCAGCTTTATAAAATGGCTGTTCCATGTTATTACGGTGATTAATGTCTTCATTTTTGTGGTGATTATTAGCTATACCTTAGCGTCAACACCCTCTACACATTTGTTGCTACGAGTTGCTCTTTATAGCATTATTATTTTTGTGTTTAAAAAGTACTTAAGCCCCATTTATAGGCAGGTGGCACAGCGCTTTCACCTCTTTCTGGCGGTAGCCGTCTCGGTGCTGGCAAACTTTCTGTACAGCATCTTTATGGCAAGCGATGTGGAGGTCATGCTGAGGGAGGATTTGATTTCCCTGATGCTCATGGTGTTTACTATGTTGCTTATATATGCCACTGTCTTTATTTCTTGCCGTAGTTTGATTCAAGAAAAGGAGCTGGCGGAAGAAAACACGAGGGTGAAAATGCAGCAAGAGCTGCTCACGTTGGAGCTTTCCTCCCATGAGAATTTTCTGAATATGGCAAAGCAGTCCCGACATGATTTGCGTCACCACAACAGCATTTTGTGCGAATATCTGGTGAGTGGGGATGTGGGGGGTGCACTGGAATACCTCCGATACTACGACGAAAGTCTAGCCGAAAGAGGGATTACCCAGCATTGCAAACACAGTGCGGCAAACGCCGTTCTGCGCCTGTATGAACGCAAGGCAAATGCCGCCAACATAACCTTTGCGCTCAAAGCGGATATTCCGGAAGATTTGAGTATTTCGCCGGCTGATTTTGGCACGATGCTCTCCAATATTCTGGAAAATGCCTTGGAAGCATGCCAGCGATCAAACTCTCCTGCGCCAATGATCTCCTTTCAAGCAGATACCGATGACGACCGTCTTAAAATCGAGCTGTGCAACAGCGTAAATGACAACGTGAAGTTTGAACAGGATTTGCCCGTCTCTACCAAGAAAAATGGTGGAACTGGGACAAAGAGTGTGCTTGGCATCGTAGAAAAACACAAGGGCATGCTCCATTTTACACAGGAAAAGGATGTGTTCATCACTCGGATTATCCTGCCGCTATGACAAGTGAATCAGCACATAAAAAGACTGTTTGCCCGAGGGTAAATGGTCTTTTTTGTCGTCTTGCGCAAAATTATGTATGTTTTGTGCAAAAATCCACACAGAGGAAGAATTTTCTGCTATGCTCACAGATGAAAATTTTGCACGAGAGGAAGGGTGCTGTGTGGATAGGATATTAACCGACCATACCCCCGAGGTGGAACGCCGCCTCGCCGCCATTTGCGTAAAGCCACGGGACTGCTGTTCCTTTTTTAAGCCACGAGACGGCTGTCTGGTGAACCTGCGGGAGTGCTGGTACTGCGCCTTTGGTCACTTTGACAAAGAGGGCAAGGAGTTGCCGAAACAGGGCTATTGTAAATTCAAGAAATAATAGAGGAGAGAGATAAAAATGAAAAAACGAATTTTAAGCATGATTTTGGCGGTATTCATGATGGTGGGTCTACTGCCAAGTGCTGCCCTGCCCGCAATGGCGGCAGAAAGTGTTTGGGATGGTTACAGTATTGATACCACCTGGTATACAAGTAATACAAGCGCCACCACGTTTCATATCGGAACGGCGGCAGAGCTTGCCGGGCTTGCAAGCCTTGTAAATAATGGGACAACTACATTCCAGAATAACACCATATACCTTGACGCCGATATTGACATTAAAAACAAAGCATGGACGCCGATTGGCAATGGAAGCGGAGATGGAAGATACTTTAATGGAACCTTTGATGGTCAAGGGCACGTAATCAGCAATGTAAGAGTACTAGTTAGTGACAATAATAAGTACCTATCTGCAGGTTTGTTTGGATCGGCTGGTAATACAATTAGAAATCTAGGTGTCGTTGATGTCGTTAGTTGGTGTAACCTCGAGAACAAACCTTCTGGGTATTACGCCTATTCCGGAGGGATTGCAGGTCGATCCGCTACCGCAATTGAAAACTGCTATACATACAGTACACAGCCCAATGTGCAAATGATTACAGTTATGACTTCAGGAACCAGCGGTGATGGATCTGGCGGTATTGTAGGTCAAATTTTGTCTGGAAAAGTAAGCGGGTGCTACAGCAATACGAAAGCCGTAGGAATGACCAACGTCGGCAATATTGCGGGGGAAGCTGTCGGAAACATCGATAGCTGCTACTGGTTTTCGTCAACATTAGGTGCCAAAGGCGGAGGCACTGGAGCGGTTACAAATTCTTCACAATATACAGATAACGATGACCTCGTCAAGAAACTGAATACTTGGGTTAAGGCGAAGCAAGACCCAACGCTTTATCTATGGAAAATAGAAGGCGGTCGGGTCGTCCATGATATTCCATGGAGTGCTAGCTACACTGCAACCGTAACGGTGAATAAGGACGGTAGCCAGTGGACAAGTGGTGCACCCGTAATAAACCTGTCCTATGGTTGGAATGGGAATACCGGAATTGCGGCAACTTCAAATTCAAATGGGGTATATACGTTTAGCAACCTTGACCCTGACCCTTTGTGGGCCTACTTTATTTGGGAGAAGGGCACACCGGATACCTATACCAATTTGTACGTGCAAAGTGCCACGAACGCCGCCACATTAAATTATTATTCCCTTTCTTTGGCGAAAGGCACAGGCATTGCTTCCGTTTCGGGTAGTGGAATCTATCTAAGCGGTAAATCTGCCAACATTAACGCAACGCCCAGTGCAGGCTATGAATGGGACAAGTGGAGCGATAATAATACCACACAAAACCGTGCATTCACAGTAAATGCAAAAACCGATTTGATCGCCTACGCAAGATTGATGGATACAACCGCTCCTACCCTCAGCGGCAACAATCCAACTGCTGTATCCTTCGGCTACACGACAGCGCCGAGCATGACGGTGAGTATAACAAATAAAGACGACACCAACTTTAATTATTCCTACGAATGGTATACTGCCACGGGAACGGCAATCGCAGGTGCAACCTCAGAAACCTATACCGCTCCTGCCGCACTTGACGCAGGCACACACAATTATACGGTGCGCGTTATCGCCACAAACAAGGCAGATAATAGCAAAACCGCCTTTTTTGACAAAACCTTTGCCGTTACGGTAAACAAGGCAAGCGGAAGTGTCAGCGTCGCCATGGCGGGCTGGACGTATGGCGATAGCAAAGCAAACCCTGTTCCCACTAGCACTACCAACGGAACAGGCGGTGTATCCTATACCTACGCAGGCAGAAATGGGACAACCTACGCAAACAGCGAAATAAAACCCGAAAATGCAGGCGACTATACCGTAACCGCTACCTTTGCGGCAAGCGGAAACTACGCCCAGAGCACTGCCACAGCGGATTTTACCATTGCCAAGGCGACGCTGACCCCGTCGGTTGCCAGTGTCACCGGCAAGGTATATGACGGCTACACCACCGCCAGCGGCACGATTTCCCTCTCTGGTGCGGTAAAGGGCGAACAGCCAACTGCCATCGGCACTTTTGCGTGGACACACAAAAATGCGGGTACTGCTACTGTAAACGTGACTGACATTTCGCTGAGCGATAGCTGGGGAAACAACTATGCGCTGAGCACAACGTCACTTACCTATGTGACAGCACCGGGGGGTGCAAAACTCAGCCCAAAAGAGCTGACCATTGCCCCTCAGACTGCAGTATACAACGGTACTGCCACCATAAGCGTGTCGGAATATCCAACCGGCATTGGTAGCGAGAAAGTCACCCTGACCTACACGCTGTCCACAAAAAACACCGATACATATACGTTTGGGACAGAGACAAACGGTTTCACCCTTGCGCTGTCTGACACCAACTATTCCGTTGGCAGTGCAGGAAACCTAACGGTCAGCCCCAAAGGATTGACGATTCCCGCCAATTCCGTTATTTACAACGGCGACACAAGTTTTTCCGCAAGTATCACCGGTGAAAATGGGGAAAACGTAATTGTGACCTATACGACCCACGCTAAGGATGTGGGAAATTACACATATGATGGGGTGAGTGGCGACGGCAAATACACCATGTCTCTCTCTGATTCGACCAATTACAGCGTCTTCTCCGGGGGAACTCTGACCGTAAATCCCCTCCCTGCTGCGCTTACATGGGACTACGCAGAGCCGTTCACCTACGATAAGACGGAAAAATCCGTCACAGCTATGGTGAACAACAAAATCGGTGATGATATATTTACTATTTCCTATATCGGCAACAGCGGCACTTCCAAGGGCGGCTATACTGCCACAGTCACCGAACTCGGAAACTCCAACTATACCTTGGCGGGTGCAAGCGGTGTGACACAAAACTGGGATATTATTGCCCAGAAGGTATCCAAACCAACAGCGGATGCCACCGTATTCACCTATACCGGCAGTGAACAGACCTACACCATCGCACCAAATGTGCTTTACACAGTGACGAACAATAAGCGTACCAATGCAGGAAGCCAAGATGTCACGGTCGCCCTTAACGACAAGAGCAACTATACTTGGTCGGAGGGGAATACTGAGGACTTGGCATTTACATTCACCATTGCGAAGGCTCCTGTCACCTTTGCAGTCAGTGGTAACAGCTACACCTACGATGGAGTAAGCAAAACGGCCACCGTTACACAGACGCAAAACGAAACACCCTCCATGGCAGGAAATTTCTACGTTACCTATCAGCAAAGCGGTAGCACCGTTACTCCTAATGATGCAGGAAACTATGACGTGATGGTGACCCTCAATGACGATAACTTCAAGTTCGAAGGTCAAGAAGATTGGGTTCGTACGGGGAAGGTCGTAGACCTGACAATCAACAAGAAACCCGTCATGGCTCTGTGGCAAAACTTGCACCATGTCTACGACGGGACAGCTAAGACCATTACCTTTGGTGTTACGGGCATTGAGACTGGGGACAAGAATCATGTGACGGCGCAGCTTTCTGAGGGAAGCAGAAAAACCGCAGCAGGTTCCTATCCCGTAGTCGCAGAGTTGACGGGCACCCGTTCATCCAACTACACCCTGACCAATCCCATGGGTACATTGGTTATCCAGAAAGCCCCCGTCACCTTTACTGTCAGCAATGACTCTGTGCAATATAACGGTAGTGCCTGTGCTGCCACAGTAACGGCAAACGCCAACAGCTGTGCCTTTACCGATATCGTGGTCACCTATCGTAAGGATGGCAAGGATGTATCAGCTCCTACCGAAGTGGGGAGCTACGACATTTATGCCAGCATCTCTAACGACAATTATCGCCATGCCGACATAACGGATGGCAAAGCACGAAAGGTTGGCGTTCTGAATATTTATAAGACAGCGGCTCCTGCTTCCTATACATTTTCCTTCAGTGGTGGCTCTGGTGCAACAGGAACGATGGCATCACTGCCTGCCACTCAGCCGGGAACGCTTCTCATCTTGCCCCAAAATGCCTTTACCAAAACGGGCAGCATTTTTACAGGATGGAGGTACAATGGAAAGGTCTATCAGCCAAATGAGAGCATAATACAAGGAAGCTCCAATATTACCATGACGGCACAATGGGCGGATTTTGTTTACTCGATTAGCGGGAAAGTCAATCAAAACAGCAATCCCGCAGCTGATGCAGTGGTCTTTCTTATGCGTGGAAGTGAAAAACTTGCTGAAACTGTGACCGATACAAATGGTGATTACCACTTCGCCACAGTTGTCCCTGGAATGTATAACATGGTTGCGTCCAAGAATGGCATAACTCAGACGGTTATGGTGGAGATTGTCGCAGCCGATGCTTCTGACAAAAATATTTCCTTGCCCCTAGGGAAAACCAACTCGGTTGTTCAAGTTGACTCCGGCTCTCCTGCCATTGTGGTTGGTAACCTAGAACAAACCTTTATAGAGACAGACAGTACAGTCTATACCGAAGAGGATAAAGGGGTCGTTATGGGTGGCGGCAGCGTTGAAATCAAGCTAAGTGCAAAGGCTGTAACAGCTGATGAAAACAACACCGATCAAGCGGAGATTGCGAAGAAGGCAATGGGAACCGTTGCGCTTTATCTCGATCTCAATCTGGAAAAAACAGTGACTTCGGAACTTGGCGTATCAACAACAACCAAAATCCCTGTTTCCAACGTACTGTTGGAGAGCGTAATCCAGCTTCCTGGCGAGCTTCAGGGAAAGTACAGTTATACGGTTTATCGCATCCATAACTCCGTTCTGAATACTTTAACGACAACTCCAAATAAAGACGGCGAATACATTAAGGTAAACACCAAAGGAACTGCGTTGACGGTGTATTGCAAAAACTTTTCCACCTATGCCATCGCATATACCACTTATAGTGGTGGTGACGGTGCCATCAGCATGGGCACCTATCCCATAAGCATTGATACAGCCATTACAGGGGGTAGCATTCAGGTAGATAAGCAATCTGCAGCCCTTGGTACAAAGGTAACTATCACCGCAAAACCCAATGAGGGCTATAAGCTCTCCAAACTAACCCTTATCGACGAGAATGGAAAGTCAATAACCTATCAGGATAACGGTGACGGCACATATTCCTTTATCATGCCCAGTACCAAGATTACCGTCACCCCTGTGTTTGAAAAAACGGACAGTTCATTTCCCTTTGTGGATGTGACCGAAGCCCATTGGGCCAGAAAATCCATCGAATGGGCCTATGGAAAGAACATTTTTGCAGGGACTTCCAAAACCACCTTTGCACCAAACGCTGCTACCACACGAGGCATGATTATTACCACCCTGTTCCGTATGGAAGGTAGCCCGTCAGGCTTCGAAAAGGCTGCGTTTTCCGACGTAGCAGCAGACAGCTATTGCGCCGCTGCAGTTGGATGGGGTTTAAAACAAGGTATCATTAAAGGCTATACTATTGAAAAATATATACCCGAGGAGAACATCACCCGTGAACAGTTGGCGACGATTCTGTACCGTTATGTGGAGTTCAAGAACTACAATCTGAACAAAACTACCTCTCTTGACAAATTTACCGATGGTAAACAAGTCACCGAATATGCCAAGAAGGCTATGAGTTGGGCAGTTGCAACCGACTTGTTCTCCGGCAAGGGTAACGGGATTCTTGACCCGATGGGCAAGGCTACTCGTGCAGAAGTAGCCACCCTCCTCATGCGTTTTAATACCATCTTTGGCAAGTAACCCATGAGATTTAATACATGAGTAAGGATGCTCTGGTCAACGATGCATCTGTGGCATAATCTATCTGTGCTTTAATTTTGAGAGGGGCTGAATACCAGCCCCTCTCTTTTTTTTGATTCAAAACTTCTACATGCCTAAAGTTTTGACAATCGCTTTGCAAGGTTAATTCAGAGCATAGATTATACAAAACTAAATTGGCTCTATACCCGTTATAGTGGAAAAAATTTGATTTATTGTAATACTATATTTGCAATACATCACCCCCCACTATTCCAATTGTCTTGGTTGGTTTTTTTGGGTGACTATCCTAGTAGGTGAAAGACCAAACCTCTTAATGGTGCTCCCTCCAAATGTAAGGGTTCCAAACCTAAAACTTGTGCCCCACCATGAGAGTTTTATAATATTAATTGGTGCTACCCCTCGCCAAATACCACAAAAGTTGTTGTTTTTTATGGCTATACTATCGGAGTTGGCAAGTGGTGAGTCTTGCTTGTGTGTTATCTGCGAGTTGAGAGCCATCATTCCCCATATATTATTCAAGAGTAGCTTGTATCATCTCACGAAAAACCTAGGCTCAAACTATCGCCATATTATGCTTGCTAACCCATCGACTGACCACCGATTTTTTCCTATTGCGCTCGACCTCCCACCACACAACTTCAAAAAAAAGGAGCGCCCAAAGGCGCCCCAAAGTCTTATTCCATCTCCCAGTTGTGGTAAACGTTTTGAATATCGTCGTTATCTTCTAGCATTTCAAGCAGTTTTTCCATACTCCGAACGTCCTCCTCCGCATCTAGCTTAACGTAGGTTTGGCACGCCATATCCTTATCGCACGATAAGAACGCATACCCCTTGTCCGCCAAATATTGCGAAACATCGCTTAGCATATTGCTCTCGCACACAATCTCGTAAACATCCCCCTCAAGGGTAAAGTCGCTTGCACCACTTTCCAAAACGTCCTCGGTCAGCTTATCCTCGTCAATTCCCGCTGCGTCAATCACGATAACACCCTGTGGGGTAAACTGCCAAAGAACGCTGTTTGTTGCACCAAGACCCTTGCCATATTTATCAAGATAATGCCTAATGTCCCCTGCTGTCCTGTTTTTGTTGTCGGTCAGTGCTTCAATAATCATCGCAATGCCACAAGGGCCGTAACCCTCGTATGTCATTTCCATATAGTTTGTAGCTCCGACCTCGCCACTTGCCTTTTTGATAACACGGTCAATATTGTCGTTAGGCACGTTGTTTGCCTTTGCCTTTGCAATGCAATCTTTAAGACGGCTGTTGGTCGTTGGGTCTGGCCCCCCTTCCTTAACTGCCACCATAATCTCCCTGCCTATTTTGGTAAAAATCTTGCCACGTTGGGCATCGCTTTTCCCCTTCTTGTGCATAATGTTTTTCCATTTACTATGTCCTGCCATAATTCCTCCTAAAATATATATAAATTTTTTATATTGATTGGCAAATTGCCACAAATCCCTCTTTAACGTGGTAAGCACTATCTTCACTACTCAAAACAACAACGCAATCCCCTGCGTGCAAACGTGTGCCACCCTTTGGCAAAATCTCCTTAGAGCCCCGATTAACAGCAACGATAAGGCAGTTTTTGGGCAAATCCAAATCCTTAATCATCTGCCCCTCTGCTTGTGAGCCAAAATGAACAGGAATTTCCAACAAAATTTTAACGGGTGATGGATTTTCCGGCACCTTAGCTGGGCTTATTTTATCTAAAAGTTGGTCGTAAATTGGCTGTGCGCCTAATAAATCCGCCACAACGTATGAGCTTAGTGATATTAGCGAGATTGCAAGAAGGTTTTGGAATGTGCCTGTCATCTCGCAAATCAGCACAATTCCCGTTATGGGTGCCCGAACAATTGCGCTGAAAAAACCCGCCATTGCAAGTATGGAAAAGTTTTGGAGCAGCGCCTGTGAAAATCCAAAATATGTAATGGTAAACTGCCCAAATGCGCCACCCGTAAGACCGCCCAAAACAAGAAGGGGCAGAAAAATCCCACCGGGGCAGCCGCTGCAAAAGGAAACCATCGAAAAGATGAATTTTACAATTATAATTAAAAGAATAAGCGTTAGGCTAAACTTGCCAACTGCAAGGTCGTGGATTAAGTTATGCCCACCTCCCAAAACATAAGGGAAGAAAAAGCCAAGAATTCCAGCCAAAATAAAGGGGATAACCATTCTAAACTCCTTTTTGATAGGAAGCTTATCATACATTTTTTGGAAAACCTTTATGCACAGGTTATAAAACGCACCAAAAAACCCCAAAATTACCCCTAGAAGAAACATAAGGGGTAGCATTGAAAGGGGGGTTACCGAAACGTTTGTGAAGGTAAAGGCTGGGTCAAGTCCAAAGATGTTACGAGAGATGAAGTCGGCGGTCACGCACGACGCCATAACGGAGAGCATTACCTCCACCGAAAAGTTTTTGTGAAGCTCCTCCAGCGAAAACAAAACACCCGCAAGTGGCGCATTAAAGGCGGCGGCAAGACCTGCGCCCGCACCACAAGTGATAAGGAGCTTTTCCTCCAGCTTGCCACGCTTGGTCCCCTTGCTGATACCCTTTGCAGCCATTGCACCAAGCTGGATTGAGGGACCCTCACGCCCGAGGGAAAGCCCTGCGCAAAGAGCAATAAATCCCCCTAAGAATTTCTTCCATATTATAGAAAACCAGTTGGGGTCAAAAATACCATGGAGTTCGCCCTCCACCTGGGGTATACCACTACCCCCGATTAACGGTTCGCCCTTTTGCAGTTTGCCCACAAAAATACCACTTATAATAAGGAGTATAAACCATAGCGCACCATTTATAAAGCTTTGCTTTGCAAAATCTCCAAAAAATGAGAGGATTACACTCGATTTTTCAATTGCAATGCGGTAGGCGCACGATACTAACCCGGCTACCACACCCACCAAAATGCCTTGCACGATGAGTAGATAGCGGAATTTGGAGAATTTGTTTAGGGTGTATGCAACGTGGTTTCTGTCCTTCATAATTAGCTCCTTTAGGGTTTTTGGGTGGTGGCACCAGCTTACGGTTTGGAAATCCCATAGTGGTCGCACCAGCTTGCGAAGTGGAAATCCTGCGGTGGTCGCACCAGCATGCAAGGTGGAAATCCTGCGGTGGTCGCACCAGCTTGCATGGTGGAAATCTTGAAGTAATGACACCATTTAGCATTCGGCGGTGGCTCTCACCCCGCTAAAGCAGAACCGCAAAATAACACTTTGATAGCATGTTGGGTGAGGGGTATCACCTATAAAATAAAATTTAATAGGTGATAAATTTTTTCCATCTGTTCGAGCGTCCCACGTGAGTTGGAAAAAATTACCCATTACTTCTGTGCGCCACAACACTTTAACTTGCGGGGCGTTTAGACTAATCATATTCCCTACCGCTAAGCCAGAATGTTTTTCTTTTGGTTCGTTTTCTTTTAACAAGAAAAGAAAAGGAATGAGAAAACACAGCGTTGCCCGACCACTCAATCCACGGGCAGTGGCACCAGATTGCGGTTTGGAAACCTCTCGGCGGTGGCACCATCTTTCGGGGCGTTTAGACCAAACAAATTCCCCGCCATAAAGCCAAAATGTTTTTCTTTTGATTCGTTTTCTTTTAACAAGAAAAGAAAATTAATGAGAAAACACAAAGTTGAGATGAACACCCAGTCCACGGGCGGTGGTCCCAGTTTGCGTGTCGTAATCCTACGGCGGTGGCACCGACTTGCGGTATGAAACCCTTACAGAATTGTCACCAATTTATAAGGTGAAAACCTTACGGCGGCGGCACCAGTTTACGTGGTGAAAATCCCAAATTGGTGTCATCAGTTTGCGTGGTGAAAGCCCCCCGGTTGTGGCACAAGTCTGCGTATCAAAAGTCTTACATAGAAATCACCAACAAGGGGCTTAACATGGGGCTTATGCCCCCTTATTTCCTCTTTTTCTTTTCCCCCACACCACCTGTTTTTACAAAGTAATTGCAAAAGAGCGAAAGCTCGCAAATATCGCACTTTGGTCTGCGTGCAATGCAAACCTCCCGCCCAAACCACACAAGCTGGTGGCACATCGTGCTGCCACGCATTGGAGGCACAATTTTTTTAAGTGTCATCTCTACCTTAAGGGGGTCCTTACTATCGCACAGCCCCAAAAGGTTCGTTATTCTTATGCAGTGGGTATCCGCCACGATTGCTGGCTTTCCGTAAATATCCCCTACAATCAAATTTGCACTCTTGCGTCCAATGCCGGGTAGTGTTAGCAAATCGTCAATATTATCAGGCACTTTGCCCCCAAAATCGCTTATCAGCTTTTTACACATATCAACAATATTCTGACCCTTAACTTTGTAAAAGCCGCATGACTTCACAATTTCCATAACATCCAGCGGGTCTGCCGCCGCCAACTCCTCTAAGGTTTTGTACCTATTAAAAAGGTGTGGGGTGATAAGGTTTACCCTGGCATCTGTGCATTGGGCAGAGAGCCGCACAGCAATCAAAAGCTCATAAGGTTGGGTGTAATTAAGGCAACAGGGCGCATCCCCGTAGCGCTTATCAAGCAAATCTAAAATGTTTAAAACTTTTTCTTTTTTTGTCATTTTTTGTCCTCTAAAATCCTTACTTGCCAAAAAGGCAAAATTGTTATAACAATATTATAACAATTTTCCATAATAGTTGCAAATTTTTATTTAAAAAGTGTGTATCATTTTAAAATAAGGTTTGCTATAATTATTAGGAAAGAAAAGTAAAGGAAGTGTTTTTTTGTTTAACAGCATAGATTTTGTGAAAACAATGGATAGCGAAGTTGGAACTGCTATGGAGGCGGAGCTTAACCGTCAACGCAGGAACATCGAGCTTATTGCATCTGAAAACTTTGTGAGCGACGCTGTTTTGGCGGCGGCTGGCAGTGTCCTAACCAATAAATATGCAGAAGGCTACCCCTCAAAAAGGTATTATGGGGGTTGCGAATGTGTGGATGTTGTGGAGAACATTGCACGTGATAGGGCAAAGAAGCTTTTTGGTGCGGATCACGTTAACGTGCAACCACACTCTGGCGCACAAGCTAATTTAGCTGTTTATTTTGCACTTTGCGATATTGGGGATACCATTTTGGGCATGAACCTTGCGCATGGAGGACACTTAACACATGGTAGCCCTGTTAACTTCTCGGGCAAAAACTATAATATAATCCCTTATGGAGTTGACCCCCAAACACACATTATTGATTACGATAAATTGCGTGAGCTTGCAATTAAAGAAAAGCCAAAGCTTATTGTTGCGGGTGCAAGCGCATACCCAAGGGCTATAAAGTTTGACGTTATGGCGGAAATTGCGAAAGAGGTTGGCGCATATCTTATGGTTGACATGGCGCACATTGCAGGGCTTGTGGCAGCGGGATTGCACCAAAGTCCGGTACCATATGCCGATGTTGTGACAACAACAACACACAAGACGCTTCGTGGGCCACGTGGCGGTATGATTATGTGTAAAGAGGAGCTTGCCGCAAAAATTGACAAGGCAATCTTCCCAGGCACACAAGGCGGACCATTAATGCACATCATTGCGGCAAAGGCAGTTGCATTTGGTGAGGCTTTGACCGATGATTTCAAGAAATACCAACAGCAAATTGTTAAAAACTCCGTAGCATTCGCAACGGCGTTAAAGAACGAGGGCTTTAACCTTATTTCAGGTGGGACGGATAACCACCTTGTTCTTCTTGACCTTAGGGTGTTTGGAATTACAGGCAAGGAACTTGAACACAGGTTGGACGAGGTTTACATAACTGCCAACAAAAACACAATTCCTAACGACCCTGCAAGCCCATTTGTTACAAGTGGTATCCGTTTGGGCACACCGGCTGTAACATCACGTGGCTTTAAGGAGAGGGATATGGCGGTTGTTGCAAACTTAATCAAACGTGCAACTGTTGATTTTGAGGGCAACAAGGAGTATATCAGGGCAGAGGTTGCCAAGCTTTGTGATAAGTATCCACTTTATAAATAATAACTTCCAAAAGGCTGACTATAATAGTCAGCCTTTTTTATTTAAGAAAATATAAAAGATTTATTTATATGATACATTATAAAGTGAAATGAGGAACCGAATAAGAGAAAAACCTGCCCCAACACCATTTATTCCCTTTAAGTCACCATTAAAGCTTCATTTACTCCCCTATGCCACCGTTAAAGCTTAATTTTCCTCCACAGAGTGGAGCGACTTATTCCTAATCGTTTTGCCGCTTTGGACTGATTTCCCCCCTCCAAATCGAGGATTTTAAGTATTATGCGTGACTCAATCTCATCAAGGGTTCCATCTAGCGAAACATTTTTGTCCACCCCCTTTTTTTCGTAGCTTTTTTCCCCAATCAGTGCATATCTAACCTCACTTTCGGTAATATACCGCCCCTTTGCCCCCAAAACAAGACCCTTCAGCACCTTTTTAAACTGGTCGGAGTTATAGTACCAATCAAACCCCTTCAAAATTTCCAGCCCGCTCTCCTCCACACCTATTACAGATGTGCCAAGCTCGCGGTTTAATTCGCCAATATAAATGGCGCACAGACTGCTCAAATCCTCCCCCCGATCCCTTAGCGGTGGTATTGTTATTTGGGTGGCGCTTGCCTTATAGCTAAGAAAGTAAAGCAGAGGGTTACCCTCGTAATCCACTCCGTATTGGTTGCAATAGGAAAACAAAAGCTTACACCTTTTATGAAAAAATGTGGAGGAAATAAATGTCTGCAAAATTCGCAAATTACGGTCGGAAAGTGTGTGCGCATCCTTAAAATAAATAGTTTCCCCAACGCTAAGCAGGGGGGAATTTTCGTTCTGAGTCAAAAAATCCATATCCTTGTTGCTAAGAGTTTTGCACTCAATAAAAATCAGGGGGAATTTAGTGTTAGGGGAGCGGGAGTATATATAGTGTGCTAAAGCGTCCTTGCCAACCCCCCTCTCCCCAAAAATAACAGTGGGCAAAGGGCTAAGCGCACTCTCCCCTGCCTTTTCCACCGCCATTTTGTAGTTCTCATTCCCACTTTTAAAGGTGGAAAGCTCAACGGTGCCACCATCTTCCACCTTTTTATAGGTGATTGAGCTTAACTTCCGCTTTTTGATTTCCCCCTTAAGGATATTGCAAATGGTAACACATTCGTCCAAGGCGGATACAACGCTCTCCTTGCTGGAGGTTGCAAGCAGAGTGTTAAAGCCAAAGCGTTTGGCATAGGCGGTTGTCACATTGTCCCCAACAATCAGCGAAATTCCGCTGGTTTTAAGGCTGCGCAGTATGCTGTCAAGCTCTGTTTCACGGTTGATGGTTTTAATGATTAGTCCATACTTTAAAAGGTCGTTTATTATGGAAGCGGGGTGGGAGATTTCCTTAAACCCCACAACGGCAAAACTGCCACCATATCCCTTTGCAAGGGTAATGGCGCACAGCATATCAAAAACAGAAATTTTAATGTCCACAACGGGGATTTGGGTGACTTCCCTAAGCAATGTGGCAGTCCCCCCTCGGGAGATTATAATGTTAAAATTTTTATCGCTAAGGGTGGAAAAGGCTGCAACTCCGTTGTCCAAATCACCAACAACGGTCTTTATGTCCACGTCCCGCCTGGCTTTGCAACATTCCTCCAGCAAATCCCCAAGCCCAACGTATGGCGCAATGCCCAAAATTTTAATCTTGCTCATACAAAAATCTCCCAACTGTGCTATTTTAGAACACATTATATCACAAACCCATTAAATTGGCAATAATACAAAAAGCGTTTCAAAATGCAACATAAAAGAATATTTATTGATTGAAAAGGGGGGGTGACCTTGCTATAATGAAGGTAATAAAGAAAGCATTGGGAGGAATAAAAATGAAACCGATTTTAGCAATAACAATGGGCGACCCAGCGGGAATAGGTGGGGAGATTACCATAAAAGCCCTTGCGCATAAGGAAATTTACGAAAGTTGTACGCCAATTGTGGTGGGGGATTACGAGGCTCTTAAAGAGGCTAACGAGTTTTGCAAAACCAACCTGATTCTAAACGAAATCACCGATGTTAAGGACGCAAAGGACGAGTTTGGCACCGTTGATTTTATTAACCTAAACCTTCTTGCACCACGTAGTTGGGAGTATAAAAAGGTGAGCGAGATTGCGGGCAGAGCCTCCTTCCTATATGTGGAAAAGGGTATTCAGCTTGCGATGGAGGGCAAGGTGCATGGCGTTGTTACAGGACCGATTAATAAAGAAGCAATAAACCTTGCGGGCTACCATTATAGCGGACACACCGAGATTTTTGCCGACTACACCAAAACAAAGGACTACGGAATGTTGCTTATGAGCAACTCACTGCGTGTTATCCACGTAACCACCCACATTTCAATGCGTGATGCGTGCGATTTGATAACAAAGGATAGGGTTTACACAGTTATCCGCCTTGCTTATGATGCACTAAAGGCGCTGGGATTTGACAACCCCAAGATTGGTGTTGCGGGCTTTAACGCACACTCTAGCGAGAACGGAATGTTTGGCGACCAAGAGGAAAAAGCTATTATCCCTGCAATTGAAAAGGCAAAGGGGGATGGACTATGTGTTGACGGGCCTGTTCCGCCTGATACCGTTTTTGTTAAGGCGATGAGTGGTCAGTATGATGTTGTTGTGGCAATGTACCACGACCAAGGGCATATCCCGCTAAAACTAAGCGGTTTTAAGCTTGATTTGGCAACCAACCAATACACATCAATGAGTGGTGTTAACTGCACAGTTGGGCTTCCTATTATCCGCTCCTCCGTTGACCATGGCACGGCATTTGGTAAAGCGGGAGAGGGCAGGGCAAATGAGGAAAGCTTGGTGGACGCAATCAACGTTGGTGTTACTCTTGCAAAAACAAAATTTAAAATATAAGGAGGAAATGGATATGACAGGAACAATGAAGGGCATTTACAAATCAAAGCCGGAGCCGGGGGCAGAGTTCAGGGTTGACCTTCCAATCCCAGAGGTTAAGGAAAATGAGGTGCTAATCAAGGTTAGGGCAACTGCAATTTGCGGAACGGATATGCACATCTACCCGTGGGGAGAGTGGGCAGCAGCACGTTTACCACTACCTATGGTTTTTGGTCACGAATTCGCAGGGGATATTGTTGAGGTGGGCAGTGGAGTTACAGAGTACAAGGTGGGGGATAGAGTTGCGGGGGAAACGCACATTCCGTGCAACGATTGCTTCCAATGCGCAACTGATAACCGCCATATTTGTAATAATATGCTAATCATTGGGGTGCATACACCCGGCTCGTTTTGCGATTACATATCCATCCCAAAGGACTGCGTTTATAAAATCGACGACAAGGTTTCCTACGAGATGGGCGCAATGCTAGAGCCAATGGGCGTTGGTGTTCACGGCGTTTCCCTTGGAAAGGTGGAGGGGAAAACCGTTATAATCTACGGCGCAGGGCCGATTGGGCTTATGGCTGTTGGCGCGGCAAAGCATTGGAAGGCAAAGAGGATTATCTGTATCGACGTGTTTAACGATAAGCTGGAAATTGCAAAAACAATGGGCGCAGACGATGTAATAAACGGCAGAGAAGTGGACGCAGTTAAAGCGGCGCTCGAGCTGACAGACGGCAACGGTGCGGATGTTGTAATTGACTACACAGGCAACCATAAGGCAATTATTGACGGCTTTAAATCCCTTAGAAAGGGCGGGACATTCGTTCTTGTTGGCTTGCCGGAAAATGATATTGTGTTCGACCTTACAACCCATATAATCTATAAAGAGGCAACCCTAATCGGCTCCACAGGCAGGCTTATGTACCAAACATGGGAAGAGTGCGAGGAGATACTTAAGGATCCCGAGTTTAGCCTTGACCCTGTTTTGGGCGGCGTTTACAAGCTGGAGGACTATGAGCAGGCATTTGCGGATATCAAAGCGGGCAAACCTGGCAAAATGATTTTAGTACCGTAAAGAATTAAATTTGGGGGCTGTTGTGTAAAAGCATCAGCCCCATATAAATAAAGTTGAGGTTGCATTATGATTAAATTATTGGTTATTGCAGACGATTTTACGGGTGCGCTTGATACGGGCGTGCAGTTCTCCAAAGGGGGGATTAAAACGCTGGTGACCACAAAAATTGATGTTGAATATGATAAGCTTGCACCCGATGTGCAAGTTTTGGTAATAGATGTGGAGAGCAGGCACCAAAGCGCCGATGTTGCGCATGAGCGGGTTTTGGCAGCAACAAAAGCCGCTAAAGAGGCGGGCGTTAGCTACTTTTTCAAAAAAACGGATTCCACAATGCGGGGCAACATTGGGGCGGAGCTATATGCCATGGCAAAGGGTGCAAATGCGCCGA
This sequence comes from uncultured Eubacteriales bacterium, assembly GCA_964564795.1. GTDB lineage: Bacteria > Bacillota > Clostridia > Oscillospirales > RGIG577 > CAZMCJ01. The sequence continues at coordinate 33,137 of CAZMCJ010000002.1, forward strand.
TGATGTATGTCCCTGCTTTCCCAAAAAGCGGGCGAACCACAGTGGACGGGGTGCAATATGTGGCGGGGGTGCCTGTTGCCGAAACGATTTTTGCAAAGGACCCATTCACGCCAGTAACAAACAGCAATATCTTGAATATTATTGGGCAAACAACCACGGCGCAGGCATTTTCTGTGCCAAAGCGAGGACTATATTCCACAAAAGCGGGGGAAATTAACGTTTTTGACGGTGAATCGGACGACGACCTTTTGGACATTGCAAGGCGGATTAAGGAGTCGGGGCATCTAAACGTTGTTGGTGGGTGCGCCGGATTTGGGGAGAGCGTCGAAAAAATGCTAAGGCTTAATAAGGAAGAACTTAGGCTAAGTATTGCGGATAATTCCCTCCTTATCGTGTGCGGAAGCGTCAACGAAGTATCGCTAAAGCAGATACAAAAAGGGGGGGAAATGGGCATTGAAACCCACACCCAAACCCCGCAGGAAAAGCTGGGGCTTTCGGATAATTTAGCTACTATAAACACGCTGGCGGACACGCTAAAGAGGGAAAAACGCCTGATTATCCGTGCAATTAGCAAGCAGAGCGAGATGGGATTGGTTGATGAATTTGCAGCGGAAAACGGAATAAGTTTAAATAAATTGCACCTTAAAATTGCCAAAAACACGGGCAAGATGGTGGGGGAAATCATGAAAAAAGCCCCCGTTTCCACGATGGTTGTGTTTGGTGGGGACACCCTGCTTGGAATTATGGAGGAGATTGGGGGCAGCGGGATAATTCCAATTGCGGAGATAACCCCCGGCGTTGTAATCTCCAAAGTTTTGTGCGATAGTTATGATTTTAACATTGTCACTAAGGCGGGCGGCTTTGGTGGGGACGATGTGATAAAAAATATCGTTGATTTTATTGAAAGTAGGGTTTGAAAAATGAGCAAAAGTTACGTGGAGCATACCGCAGTTTTTGTTTCGGATTTGGACTACCACATAAAATTCTTTGCAGAGGTTTTTAACATGACGGTGACCAAAACAGGGGAAAAAGAGGGCAAAGTGTGGCAAGTTTGGCTAAGCGGCGGGGTGCAATTGGTGGAGGATAAGACATTTAAAGGGGCGGAGGGCAGGCTTGCCCACCTTGGCATAATGGTAGAAAACATGGAGGAAACCCTTGAAAAAGCATACGCAAGGGGCGCTTGCGAGATGGTGCAAGGACGCAATTGGTTTATAATCCCCTCAGGGCTTTCGGTGGAAGTTATGGAGGCGAACAACAATGCGGTTGAGCGGATTTTGGCGATAGACCCACGGTAGAATAGAAAAAGCTATTTCGTTTGAAATAGCTTTTTCTTGATGAAGGGCGAAATATCCTAAACGAGGGCAATAACGAAATGATTATCTAAGCAGTCCTTTGCCTGTTTTGCTATGCTTTTTATTTAGCCGATAGATTTTTACTTTTATTGATTGGCGAACCACTCCCTCAAGCGAGAATCCCCTAAATGGGTGAGATAACATTAATATTATCTAGGCTATATTTTGCTGTATTTTCTGTGTCCATTTTATTTATCCGATAGAATTTCGCCATATACATTTTTTTATATTTATGATAAAATGGGCATAGAATAGTATAAGGAGTTTTTATGAATAATATTAATATTCAAAGCTACTCGCCCCTTGCGCTTGCCTACGTGGGGGATGGGATTTTTGAAATTCTGGTGCGTACCCACATTGCAAAAAAGGGGCCAAAGCCTGTTAACACGCTGCACAAGCTTGCAAAGGAATATGTTAGCGCCGAGAGCCAAAGCAAAATTATAGAGGGGCTTTTGCCACACCTCAGTGAAAAGGAAACGGAGTTTTTTAAGCGAGGGCGAAATGCAAAGAGCCACACAGTATCAAAAAATGCAGCCCTTATTGATTATAAAAGGGCAACGGGTATGGAGTGCCTGTTTGGCTACCTGCATTTAACAGGACAAGATGAGCGAATAAAGGAAATTTTTGAAATGATAGTGAGGGATAAAGATGAACAAAACAGCTATTAAAGAGGAAGCAAGGCGCCTTGTCTTTATGATAATAGGATGCCTGATATCTGCGCTTGCGGTCAACCTGTTTTTAGCACCAAACTCAATTGTAACAGGGGGAACAACGGGGCTTGGAACAGTTGCAAACAAGCTGTTTAACTTGCCAATCGGTAGTGTTATTTTTGCGCTTAACTTACCAATTTTATTCTTTGGTTACAAAATGATGGGCAGAACCTTTATTATACGTTGCCTTGTAACCAATATAACACTAAGTATATTTATTGATACCCTTTCGTTTTTACCCCGCTTTACCGATGACCGCCTGATTTCCGCCATTTATGGTGGGGCGCTGTTTGGTATAAGCGTTGGGCTTTTTTATATGAACTCCATTAGCAGTGGCGGAAGCGAGCTGCTCGCACGAATTTTAATCAGAAAATTCAGAGCCATTTCCATTAGCAAAATGCTTGCAATAATTGATGCGGTGGTTGTGGTAATCGGCGCCATTGCGCTAAAGGACCCGGAGAACGTGCTTTATGCGTCCATATTAATTTTTGTAACCGCAAAGGTAAGCGACGGCGTAATCTCGGGCTTTAACTATGCAAAGGTGTGCTTTATAATCACTGAAAAGCAAGAGGAAGTGGCAAAGGTGCTGCTTGCTCACTCCCGCCGTGGGGTAACGAGTATGGATGGGATTGGAATGTACAGCAAAACAAGGCGCAACGTACTTATAACGGTTGTAAAAAAACCAGAGCTTCCAAAGCTTAAAGGTTGGATTGCAGAGGCAGACCCCGATGCTTTTGTTGTTGTTTCAGAGGCGCAGGAGGTTCTTGGCCTTGGGTTTAAATCAATAATCGAGGAGTGAAAAAAAGGTGACGAAAATAACCTTTGTAATCCCATATTTGGAGTGCAAGGAGCGGGTGGAGCGTGCCATTGCAAGCACACCTATGCCGGAGAATGTGGTGTTTGAAACCACACACATAATAGGCTCAAGACGTGCCACAGCGGAAAGCTTGGATAGTGATATTATTATAAGTCGTGGCATTACATATTCTGCCCTTAAGGAAAATGAAGGCAGGTACCAAACAATCGAAATTGCGGTGACAGGCTACGACCTTATGGACGCTGTTTCAAAGCTGGTTGCACGTTATAATTCAAAAAAAATTGCCATTATCCTCTCTGATACGGTGTTTATAAATAAGGAGTTTGTGGAGCAGATTTTTAACGTAGAAACAGATGTTTTTGTAATAAAAAACGATGACCAGGCTCGTGTTTCATACGAGATGATGAAAAAATCGGGCAAATATGATGGGCTGGTGAGTGGGCTTACCGTAAACGGGCTTGCAAATGCGGACAACTTCCCTGCGGTTAGGATTGAAACGGGGGGAGAGGCAATTAAAAATGCAATAAACGAAGCGCTGACAGCGGTTTACGCAAGCCACAAGGAAAAGCACAAAACGGAGCTTCTAAACTCGGTTGTGGAGGGGTCAAGCGAGGGAGTGCTTGCAATAGATGGCAATATGAAAATCCTTGTGATGAACGAGGGGTGCAAAAAAATACTGGGTGTAGAGGGACCCTCCCCCATTGGAAAATCCATTTTGAACTATGTAAACACCGCCGTTTTGCAAGGGGATAGCGAGAATAGCGTCCAAAAAATAAAGGGAAAAATGGTTATCATAAAGCAAATTCCCATAAATGTGGACGGCAGTCGTGAGGGGGTTATATTCAACTTCCAATACGTTGATAAGCTGCAAAAAACAGAGATTGACGTCCGCCAAAAGCTTTCACAAAAGGGGCTTGTGGCAAAATATAGGTTTGACGATTTGGTTGGAAATAGTAGCGAAATTAAAAAAAGTATTGAGAGTGCAAAAAAATATGCAAGGACTGAGTCGGACATTCTAATAATTGGCGAAACGGGAACGGGCAAGGAGCTTTTTGCCCAAAGTATCCACAATTTTAGCGAGAGAAAGGCACAGCCATTCGTTGCGCTAAACTGTGCCGCCATTGCGGAGAACCTTTTGGAGAGCGAGCTTTTTGGCTATGTGGAGGGAGCGTTCACAGGAGCGTCCAAGGGTGGTAAAAGCGGACTTTTTGAGCTGGCGCATAAAGGCACACTCTTTTTGGACGAGGTGGCAGAACTGCCAATCACCCTGCAAGCAAAGCTGCTTAGGGCATTGCAAGAAAAGGAAATCAGGCGAATGGGGGACGACAAAATAATCCCTGTTGACGTTCGCATTATTGCGGCAACCAACGTAAGCCTTAAAAAACGGGTGGAGCAAAACAAGTTCCGCCAAGATTTGCTATACCGCCTTGATATTTTAAATTTGCGTATTCCACCACTTAGAATGCGCAAGGAGGATATATTGCCCCTTACCAACACCTTCTTTAAAATCTTTAGCCAAAGGGGGATAACCCTACAATCGGGTGCGTTGGAGGAGCTGCAAAAATACAACTGGCGGGGTAATATCAGGGAGCTTCGTAACATCTGCGAGCGCCTTTCGGTGCTTAGCATAGATGGGGTGATAACCCGAGCAAATATTATTGAGAACCTCTACGAAGAGGAGATGGAGGACATCACGCCAACGGCAGAGGAGGAAATTATAAGCTCACTTATAAAAAAGAAAAGAACAAAAGAAGAGATTGCACGAGCTGTGGGTGTTAGCAGAACCACCCTTTGGCGAAAACTTAAGGAGCAAAATAAGTGATAAGAGAATTTAAGGAAACGGATATTGATAGCGTAATGACACTGTGGTTGCAAGCTAACACCACCGCACACGGGTTTATTAAAGAGGAATATTGGGAAAAAAATTTCCCCAGTGTTAAAGAAATTCTGCCCCAGTCAAAGGTGTTTGTTTTTGAGGAGCAAGGGGAGATAAAGGGGTTTGTGGGGCTTATGGGCAACTATATTGCGGGTATTTTTGTATCTCCCAGCGACCAGTCAAGGGGGATTGGCAAGGAACTGCTTAAATATATTAAGGGTAAAAGGGGGGAGCTTTCCCTCCATGTTTATGAAAAAAATGATAGGGCAGTAAGCTTTTATAAGGGGGAAGGCTTTAGCATTTTTGCACATCGGTTAGACGATAAAACAGGGGAAATAGAGATTGAGATGACTTGGAAAAAATAAAAGGCACAAAAGTATAATCTTTTGTGCCTTTTTGTTATAACGAATAGGAAAGTTCTACTTTTGAACTTTTAATTACCCAACCCTCTTGCCCATGAGTTTAAAAAAGGCTACCTTAAAATACTTCTTTAGAAGCCTTTTTTATTTATTCACCAAAACTTTAGATACGTTTTTGGGGCTTACATAAATTATAACATCTATATTAGCGGGCTGGGATGTGTACTTGTAAAAAATCTTATGCTTGCTGTCCTCCAAAACTTGCTTAAAGGTCTCAAAGCCCTCAAAGGGAAAGGAGTGCATAGAGTTGGCATACAGATAAAACTCATCATCATGTCCCTT
>CAZMCJ010000003.1:0-27053 GCA_964564795.1 uncultured Eubacteriales bacterium
CCAATGCGCTTCCAAACATTTAGGTGGTATAGCCACTTGTCAGGCAAGGTAGGCTTCATCCGCATAATAATCCTTGGGTTATCCAATTGGATTTTTCTTCGCCACTTGGCTGCCAAAGGTTACTCCCTTAAACCTGTTATTTAAGTACGGCGGGGTGGTGGATAGCATAGAGAATTCATTCTTTATTTTATTTGGCGTTGTGCCAAATGTCGCCTTAAAGTTCCTATAAAATAGTGAAAGATTGTTAAAGCCAACCTCGTATGCAATCTGGCTTATTGGCATATCTGTTGTGGCAATTAACTTTATGCACGCCTCCAGTCTAAGGCTTGTAATATATTCTGTGGGAGTTAAAAACAAGTATTTTTTAAAGGATCTGGAGATATGCTCCTTGGTCATAGGGCTGTTTTCATAGATATATTCAAGACCCTTAACCATGTTTTTAGGACAGCTTAGCTCCTTGCAAAGGGATGTAAGCCACTGAGGGGTATTGCTATTGCTGTTGTCAAAAAACGAATTTTCATAAAAATAATTAACCAAAATATCCGCAATAAAGGTGCGAAGCAAAATTTTTGTGTATGCCGGTGGATTGCTTGGGGCAGTGAGTTTTTTAAGCTTGTCCTCCAACTGCAAGCGTTGATGATTGGTTAAATATATTACGGGCAGCGTTTTTTGTTCAGGTTTAAACAAAAAATCCTCCGAGATATCAAGATAGTTGAGTAGTGCATCAAATGTATGTATTGGGAAGTCAATCACAATATATCGGCATTTATTTGGTATCATTCTGCTGTGGCGGTCACTTGGACGGCAAAATGAAAGGGTGTTTTCGGGCAAATTTATATGCTCATTGTTAACATCAATATTCATCAGACCTTCCAAAATAAGCACAATCTCATAAAAATCGTGGGTATGCGGGTAAAATGCAGCGTCAACATCGTCCCGCTCGGCATAATGCACCTCAGTATCTGTGTTAATTATGTTAATTGCTTGTAAAGTTTTCACTTTTTATTCCTCCAACACAAAAAATATCAATTCAATACACTAATTGTCAAAAAAAATACTTGCAAGTATAATAAAATGATATTACAATATGTTTATAGTATACAATAAAATTTAATATTTTAATAGCATAGTAGTAAAATTCAATAAAAAATGTTAAATTGCACAAAAATGGTGTTAATAATTTGTTTATAAATTACATATAATTATACGTCTTTAACAGGGGGAAAAACAATGATAATGGAGTACAAGCCGGAAATAGAGCAGATTTTGAAAAGATACAAGGCCTTTTGGAATATGGATATAGCAGATAGGGCGCCAATGCGTGTTCGGTTTGTGGCGGATTCGATGAATGACAGCGGATGGTCTGATGCCGTTAAAACAAAAGAGGGGCATTTTGCATACTGGGAAAACTACGCAAAGGCACGTGCCGACCTTTTTGATGACGAGGTTCCAACTGCAACGCTGGATTTGGGAACAGCATTTATGCCAGGGGTTATGGGTGCCCCCATTTACTTCTCCGGCGGCACAAGCTGGGAGGATCACATTGTAAGCGACTATTCAAACCTTAATGCACTACGGGAGGTTAAATTTGACAGAAGCAACTATTGGATAAATGAGCTTTACGAGCGGGCGGAATACTTCAAAGAAATGGCGAAGGACAAATGCGCAGTTGGCATTGCAATGCTAACAGGTGGCGCGGATATTTTGGCGGCGCTTAGGGGAGTTACCGAAAGCTATACCGATATTTACGAGAATGAGGACGAGTTTAAAGAGCTTTTGGAGATTTGCACAAGCGCATGGATAGCGGTGCAAAAAATCCAGTTCGATATTGTGCCAAACTATGATGGCGGATATTGCGATAACTATGGACTGTGGACACCGGGACGCAGCTCCTACTTTGCGGATGACTTGTCAACGTGCATATCACCACAGATGTATATGGACGTTTTGTTTGAGCAAGATAGCAGAATTTCAAGCTTTTTGGAAAGACCATGGCTACACACCCACTCGGAGGAGGCAAGGCTTATACCACAATTTTTGAATCTGCCAAACCTAAGGGGAATACAAATTGTTAACGATGCACCCGCAGGGCCAACATTTAAGGAGATTTTGCCGCTGGCAAAGATGGTGCAAAAGGCAGGAAAATGCCTTCTTTTAAGGAAATACACAATTGAAGACTTGCAAGATTATATTGGCGAATTATCACCAAAAGGGCTGTTTATAGATACTCAGTGCGAATCCCTATCAAAGGCAAAGGATATTATTAAGGACTATAATGCGCAAAAATTTATAAAGTTTCCTTTATAAGCTTAGCGTTTTTAGTAAAATAAAAATTCGGAGGGAAAAATATGAAGAAAATATTAGCACTTACCCTTGCACTTGCAATGAGCGTTGGAATTTTATCGGCTTGCTCTAAGCCGGCAGAACCTGCACCTGCACCGGCACCAGCACCAGGTGGAGCAACTCCAGCACCTGCACCCGCACCAGAGCAAAAGAAAATCACAATCAAAATCGGTTACGAGAACAACCCTGGTGAGCCAGTGGATTTGGGCTGTGTTGAGTGGGCAAGACTGGCTAAAGAATATTCAAACGGCGTTATTAATGTTGAAGTTTTCCCAAGTTCCCAATTAGGAACAAAGAAGGATATCATCGAGCAAGGAATGAACGGCGCAGGCGTTGTAACATTGGGCGACGGTTCTTTCTATATGGATTATGTGCCTGATACAGGTATCATAGCTGCACCATACATCTTCGAAAACGACGACCAAGTTCTTAAGTTCTTGGATTCTGCATGGTGGGCAGAGCAAGTTAAACTACTAGAAGGAAAAGGCCTGACAGTTGTTGCTGACAACTGGAAATATGGTGAGCGCCAAACAATCTCTAAAAAGCCAATTCTTACTCCTGACGATTTCAAGGGTATGAAAATCCGCACACCAAATAATCCACTATTCACAAAAGCATTTGAGCTTTTGGGAGCAACACCAACTCCAATGCCGCTAGGCGACGTTTATCCAGCTCTACAACAAGGTGTTGTTGATGGCGCAGAGAACCCACTACCAGTTATCTTTGGTTCAAAACAACATGAGGTAGCTAAGAACATTTCTCTAACTAGCCATATCATTATGTACACAGTTTGGACAGGCGGAACATCTTACTTTAAGACTATCCCTGCTGAAATGACAGAAGCATTCAAAAAAGCCGGTCACGAAGCTGGTAAATTTGCATCTGCTGAAACAGAGAAGCAAACTAAAGAAGTTATAGCTAAATTTGAAGCTGCCGGCGTTAAGATTCACGAAGTTGATATGGCATTGTTTGCTGAGAAGGTTAAACCTCTTTACAACCAATTTGATACATGGACTCCTGGACTATACGACACTGTTAAAGCAGCAATGAAATAAGAGTTTTTAAAGAGTTACACAATTGCAATCTAGGTTGCGTCGGTTTAATAATGTTTGATGCTGACGCACCTATTTTTTGCCAAAAGAATGGGGTGGGATTTTGAAGATTAAGAAGAATTTTTTATTAGATTTCTTATTTAGTATTGATTACATAATAGCGGGCACTAGCCTTGTTATTTTAGTTTTGTGCACAGTTGCCGCTGTTTTTATGCGTTATGTTGTGGGGGAGCCGTTTCAATGGCTTGAGGAAATGTCAACCACATTATTTATTTGGTTCATCTTTTTTGGTGCAGCTGCGGCTGTTCGATCAGGAAGCCACGTATCAATAGATATGTTTGTTGATTTTTTGCCAGCTAAGGCGAGGAAAGTTCTTGATGTAATAATATATGTGTTTTTAATGTGTTTGCTAGGGGCAATAGTTTACTACGGCACATTACTTTCAATCCAAGCGGTTGAGAAGATTACTCCAATTTTGCATATACAGTATAGATATATAAATATGCCTGTTCCAATTGGCGCGGCACTTATGATGGTAAGCTACACTGTAATGTTTATTCAGAAAATGACAGGTATTGTTGTGTACGAAGACAAAACCGGAAAGATTGAGGTGTAGAGTATGGAAGGTAGTGTTGTAATTTCCCTTTGCGCCTTGCTTATGGTTGTTTTGATGTTCTTAAACGTGCCTATCTATGCGTCCGTTTTGGCATCAACATTCATCTACTTTGCGCTTAACACAGATTTGCAAACAATGATTTTTGTGCAAAGGATTGTTGGCGGTGTGGAGTCAATCCCACTACTTGCTGTTCCATTCTTTGTGTGCGCCGGCGTTTATATGAACTATACGGGCATAACGGAGCGGGTTATGAATTTCTGCGAGGTGCTAACAGGGCATATGGCAGGCGGACTTGCTCAAGTTAACGTTGTTCTTTCAGCTGTTATGGGTGGTCTTTCCGGATCATCACTTGCAGATGCGGCTATGGAAGCAAAAATGCTTGTTCCTGAGATGGAGAAAAAAGGCCTTCCAAAGGATTTCTCCTCAGCTGTAACAGGAACCTCCGCTATACTAACGCCAATTATACCACCGGGTATAGCAATGATTTTATACGGATGTATCGCAAACGTTTCCATCGGAAGCCTATTTATTTCGGGACTTGGGCTTGGAATTATGGCTTGTATAGTAATGATGATTGTTGTTGCAATAATTTCCAACAAGAAAAAGTATCCACCATCACGTGAAACAAGAGCAACATTTAAAGAGGGTATGCAAGCACTAAAGCTTGCTTCACTTCCACTTTTCTTGCCAATTGTTATCATAGGTGGTATTCGTTTTGGTATCTTCACTGCAACAGAGGCAGGTGCTGTAGCTATAATCTATGCGCTTGGGCTTGGCACAATTGCATACAGAAAGATGACAAAACACAACATAATTGAGGGAATTAAGGAAACAGTTGTTATAACTGCATCTGTTATGCTTATCATCGCATCAGCATCTAGCTTTGCGTGGGCGCTAACGTGGGAGAGGATTCCACAAATCTTTACCGAGATGGTGCTTTCATCAATTACCTCAAAATACGTTTTCATTCTTGTTGTTAACATTTTCCTTCTTTTTGTTGGTATGTTCATCGAAGGAAACGCGGCTATGATAGTTCTAATTCCTTTGCTTGTGCCAGTTGCAAGGGCATACGGAATAGACGATATTCAATTTGCAATGATGTTTATCTTTAACCTTGCAATCGGCTCGGTTACGCCACCGGTTGGAACCCTTATGTATGTTACGTGCGGAATTACGGGGTGTAAAATTAAAGATTACATAAAAGCATCTATACCATTTTATATTATGTTGGTTGGAATTTTGTTTGCAGTTGCTTATATCCCTGCAATCACAACCTTCCTACCAAGAATTTTTAATCCATAAGAAAGGGTGCCTAAATGAGTAATAAAGAAAAAATCAAGGCCTTGATGGAGGAATTTAGGGTACTTGAGGCTAGCGACGAAAACAAAAGAAGAAAGTCTATGTGGAAGGAGCTTGCAAAGTCAGGGCGTGACCAATTCAGAGGAACAGCAAAGTTTGACCATTCGTGGAAAGATGGTTGCATACCAATGACAGCGGATATGCAAAACCCTACATGGGCATTGGTTTTTGATTTTAACTTAAAGGACTACTATACAAAGCCTGAAGTTTTTATTGAGAACTACCTAAAAATTATGATTTATCGCTTCAAGAATTTTGAGGATGACACGTTTTTGGAAAAATGGTTCCCACTTTGGGGCACAACAGTTGTAGAGGGTAGCTTGTTCGGTCTTGAATATGGCTTCTTTGAAGACAAGGACCCTTGGCTTTCTCACAACGCTGTTATCAAGAGCGAGGACGACCTAAAGAGGCTAAAGCAAAATCCTCCAAGTTTTTACACAAGCGGATTTATGCCGGAACTGCTTAAAATGTACGAGGGGTGCAAGGCGCTTATAGACGACGATTTTGAGGTTCTGTTCCCAGAGTGGATTAGGAGCATATTTGGCGTTGCTACATACACAAGAGGGTACGAGGATTTCCTTGTTGACACAATGACAGACGAGGACTTTGCACACGATTTGCTAAGATTTATCACCGACGTTAGAAAAGATTGGTACAGAGATTTGGCGAAGTACACAAACGCACCAATTATGAAGGCTAACCTTTACAATGACGAGATAAATTGCCCATCAATTTCTCCTAAAAATTATAGGGAAATTGTATTGCCGTATGAGCAAGAGCTATGCGATTTTCATGGTGGCATACACTATTGGCATAGCTGCGGAGATGTAACTGAGCTAACACCGGAAATTGCAAAAATTACAAAGCTTGATTTGTTTAACTGTGGTGCGTGGACAGACGTTTATAAAGCCGGAGTGGCATTCAAGGATAAATGCCCACTTGAAATTTGTATGAACCCACAAAAAGATATTTTGGAGGGAACAAAGGAGAGTATGGCGGCACACATAAATGGCATTATGGATGCGTGCAGAAGGAGCGATATCAACGGTTTCAACCTTAAAATCAGCGCACTTAATATGTATAAATCTCTTGATTTCACAACAACGCAAATCAAGATGTGGATTGATGTAACAAAAAGAACACTAGGAAGATAATTTTAAATGGAAGCATAGGCTGTGATTTTTTTCATAGCCTGTGTTTTTCGTTATAAAAAGGTGGAGGATACAAAATGGGAAAAGGTATAATTAATGAATTTAAAACATTCATAAGCCGTGGTAATGTGATGGATATGGCTGTCGGCGTTATCATAGGTGGTGCATTTAAGGGTATTATTGATTCGTTGGTAAACGATATTATTATGCCACTTGTTTCAAAAATTGTTGGGAACTTAGATTTTTCCAATTTATTTATCCCTCTGGATGGCAAAGCATACCAAACACTTGCAGCGGCTAAGGAGGCGGGGGCGGCAACCTTTAACTATGGTAATTTTATTACAGTGGTTATAAACTTTTTATTGATGGCGTTTGTAATTTTTATGCTGATTAAGGGTATGAACTTAATTAGTTTAAAGAAAAAAGTGGTGGAGGAAGAAACACCGCCGGAACCAACTACAAAGAAGTGCATCTATTGCAAAACTGATATTGCAATTGATGCAACAAGGTGTCCGCATTGCACATCACAATTGGGATAAAAACATTAAAAGGCTGACGAATTCTCGTCAGCCTTTTTTGCTATTAATATGATAAAAGTTAACCCCTAGATATAAGACCTATCAAATGTAATTACGGTAAAATATGTTGGGTTAATATTCTTGATTAGCCTATCAATTTCCTTTTTTAGGGTGATATTCTTCTCTTTATAACTATGCGGCACCATCACATCAAAAATAATATTGGTGTGGGTTTGCCCAACAACAATTCTAAAATCGTGGATTGTCATTTTTTCATCGATTGTTTTAACAATCTCTGAAATGTGGATTTTAAGGGCATTAGCCTCGGCATTATCGGTGGCTACGGGGTCAAAGTGTATAACAAACGGGATAGATAGTCTTTTCGCAATCAGTTTTTCTGCACTGTCAACTATATCGTGGGCATAAAGTATGTTGCAATCGTGGGGAACCTCAGCATGGACAGAGCCCATTTGGCGTGTGGGGCCGTAATCGTGCAAAATAAGGTCGTGTATGCCGGTAATTATGGGAAAAGAGAGCAAAATATCCTCAATCTCCTTAACCAATTCTTCGTCGGGATGGGTGCCAAGGAGTGGCACTAACGTGTCCTTTGCAACATCAATGCCGGATTTTAGTATGAACAACCCAACAATAACACCCAAATAACCGTCAATGTTTATGCTGAAAAAATAGGAAATTATTATGCCAAGGGTGGCAACTCCTGTAGAAAAACAATCAGATAAGCTATCCATAGCAACAGCACGCATAGTGGTCGAGTCAATCTCCTTGCCTATAAAACCGTTTAGCCTACCCATCCACAGCTTAACAAAAATGGAAAGAACAAGCACAGTTATAGTAACGAGGCTAAACTCAACCGCCTCAGGGTGTATAATTTTGGAAACGGAGGTCTTTAAAATCTCCACTGCCACCATAAGGATTAAAAAGGCAATTATAAGACTTGCTATATATTCAATTCGCCCGTGACCAAAGGGGTGGTCCTCGTCCGGCTCGGCACTGGCTAGGCGAAAACCAAAAAAGGTAACCACGTTGCCCCCAACGTCGGATAAGTTGTTAAAAGCATCCGCGATAATTCCTATTGAGTTGGAAATAAGCCCGATAGAAAGCTTAGCCGCGAACAAAAACACATTGCAGACAGTGTTAACAATACTGGCAAAAACACCATAGCTCTCCCGTACTTGTGGGTTTTTAACGTCAGAGTAGTCTTTAACAAAAGTTTTAATTAGTAATTTTATCAATTTAATTTTCCTCTTTTACTAATGATTTAAAGTGCAAGCAATCCATAATATGATAGAAGCTTCCAATAGTTACCATAAAGGTGATGAAGGCGGCAATAATCCCACCATAGTAGTGAAGTTTTTCGGAAGATAAATCCTCCCCCAAAAAGGCAAGGACAATATTGCACAGCCCAAGCCCGATAACAAGCATCATAATTGGGGTGACAAATGTTAAAAAGCCCTTTACGATAAGCTGTTTTGGAGAGAAATCCATAGTTTTACCATGTATTTTGGTGCAAATAAAAATGGTGCCCCACAGGATTGTAACCGCAATTTGGTAAAGTGCGAGGTAAATGGTTATCCACACCTGATTATAAAAGGGCAGAGTTAAAATAATGCCACCAACAACGTAGCTGGTGAAGAAGATTGTGCCTAAAAAACATAGGGGTGATATAAGAAAAATAAACAGCCACATAAAATACTCCTCCTTTTAATTAAAGCCATTACCCTCGTTTGAAAGGGCAAAAAAGCTTTCGCACTTCTTTAAAATTCCAATGTTCGCAGGTTTTTCAAGGTTAAAATCATCGTGCAAGATATCCTCGGCACACTCTTTTGCCACTGCCACAACGGAAGCGTTTGAGAGGGTATCCGCAATTTTAAATAATGGCAAACCATGTTGACGCACACCAAAAAAATCACCGGGACCACGTGTTTCCAAGTCAAACTGTGCAATTTTAAAACCATCATTGGTGCTTGCCATCATTTTAAGACGCTCTAACGCTGTTGCCTTTGCATTTTGACCCATCAAAAAGCAGTAGGATTTATACTTGCCACGCCCCACCCGACCACGCAACTGGTGGAGTTGGGAAAGCCCAAAGCGCTCCGCATTTTCTATCACCATAATGGTTGCATTTGGCACGTCAATCCCCACCTCAATAACGGTGGTGGATACCAAAATTTGCGTTTCGTTTCGTATAAATTTGCCCATAATCTCGTCTTTTTCCTTTTGCTTTAGCTTGCCAAATAGGCAATCTACTTTAAGGTGGGGGAAGATTTTTTGCTGCAGTTCCTCCACAAGGACGGTCGCCGCTTGCAAATCCACCTTTTCGCTTTCGCTAACCAGCGGGCAAACGATAAAAACCTGCCTGCCTTGCTCAATTTCCTTATTCAAAAAGCCAAACATACCCTCCCTTTTGTTGTCCATCACGATGTGGGTGGCAACCTTTTGCCTGTTCGGGGGCATCTCATCAACGATGGAAATATCCAAATCTCCATAAATCACAAAAGAAAGGGAACGTGGGATTGGGGTGGCGCTCATAACCAAAATGTGCGGGTTACCCCCCTTATCCGCAAGGGTTTTGCGTTGGGAAACGCCAAAACGGTGTTGTTCGTCCGTTACAACAAGACCTAAATTTTTAAATATTACATCCTCTTGCAAAATTGAGTGGGTGCCGATAAGCACATCAATGTCCCCGTTTAAAAGCATTTGCTTTATTTCAAACTTTTGCTTTTTAGGGGTGGAGGAGGTCAAAATCTCTATGCGCAAATCTAGGGTATCCTTCAGCCTTGAAAGGCTCTCAAAGTGCTGGTTTGCCAGTATCTCGGTGGGAGCCATCAGTGCCGACTGTAGGGAGTTTTTCGCCATCATATAAAGTGCGGCAAAGGCAATCATCGTCTTGCCACAACCAACGTCCCCCTGCACAAGGCGGTTCATTGGTATGTCCTTTTTAATGTCCGCCCTAACATCATCAATACATCGCTTTTGCGCACCGGTTAGGGAGAAGGGGAGTGCGGAATAAAAGTCGTCCAAATAGTCATTTATTATAAATTTATCCGTCCTGATTTTCTCCCGCCGACCCTTCATCTTTAGCAGGCAGAGGGATAGGATAAAAATCTCGTCAAAACAAAGGCGGGATTTTGCGTCATTTAAGGTTTCAAAATCCTTTGGTTGGTGTACGGAAAGTAGCGCACTTTTATAGTCGGGGAGGCTGTATTTATCCCTGATTTCCTTGGGCAAATAGTCGGTAATCTCATTTGCATATTCCTCTATTGCCTGCTTTACATTGCCACGAATTTGACTTTGGGATAACCCCTCTGTTTTGGGGTAAAGTGGCAAAATCTCCCCAAGTTCGCTTGTGGGAGTGTTAACGTCAATAACGTGAAAGTTTGGGGAAACACACTCTTTTTTTAGCAGACCACCCGTGATTTTCCCATAAAACAGGTAATAATTCCCCATAAGCAAGGTATTTTTAACAAAAGGTTGATTGAAGAAGGTAACGTCCACCACACCGGTTGCGTCAACAAGGCGCACCTTCACCATATTTTTTATTCCCCTCGCTCTAACCTCTCGTGGAGGGGCAAAGGGGGTTGCAATAAAGCAAGCATTTTCGTTAAGGGGAAGCTCATCGATTGTGTGGATGGTCGTGCGGTCCTCGTAATCACGTGGAAGATGGCAGAGCAAATCCCCAACCGTAGCAATGGAAAGCTTGTTATAAAGCTTTGTGCGGCTGGCACCAACCCCCTTAAGGCTTGATATTGGGTTTGACAGCATAAAAACCACCCTTTACTAAAATTATCGAGTAACGTTCTTCATCCACTTTTTGCCCCTAAATCGCCATAGGGTAAGGATAAGTTTAACCGGTTCGTCCGTTCTGAGCGCAAGGTAAACAAGGAAAATGGGTGCGCCAAAGTACGCACAGACAAACCCAAGTGGGATTGCAACAAAGTAGATGGGTAGTGCGTCCGCAAGAGCGGAAAAGACAGTGTCTCCACCGCCACGAAAAATGCCAATGATACCAATTGTTGCAATGCAGCGTGGGATTGCATAGAGAATTTCCACAAGCATAAACAGGTAAATTACTCTGTTGGTTTCTTCGCTAAGCCCAAGTAGGTCAACTACAAAATAGCGGGTGAAAATAAGTGTAAACACCACAAAAACACCTGAAAACATCCCAAAAATAAGGAGTTTCTTTGCGTTTTGATAAGCCATTTTTTTATCGTCCCGCCCAAGGTCAATTCCAACTATAACGGCGGCACTCTTGCCAAGCCCAAGCTGTGCGGAGCTGACAATACGCTCGATTACCATAATAATGTTGTATGCGGGGAGCATAAGGGGGGAAAAATGACCCAAAATAACGCTGTGAAGACTCATTCCAAAGCTCCAAAAAAATTCGTTTAAAATAACAGGGCAGGAGTATTTGAAAAAGTCCTTAATTAGTATCTTATTATAAATAAAGAAATCTTTTACTTCCATTTTTATTTTATCATCTAACTTAAAAATATAGAAGATAACAATAGAAAACTCGATAATACGTGAGATAACGGTGGCAAGCGCTGCACCCTCTGCACCCATTTTTGGTGCCCCAAAGTTGCCAAAGATGAAGGTGTAGTTTAAAACTGTGTTTACAACAAGAGCGATTGAGTTTATTTTTAGTGGCAAGCTACCCTCACCAACCGAAACGATAATACCGAGGAAGGTGGCGGAAAACGCTGTAAAAACGTATGATAGGGATGCCACTTTAAGGTAGCGTGCGCCAAGCTCAATCAGCGGTGCCTCACTAGTATAAAAACGCATAACCGCTTCGGGGAAGAAAAACACCCCGAGAAAAATCACAAAGGACATAGCTAGTGAAAAAGAAATTGCAAAGGCGACAATGTTTTTTATTGATTTTTTATCGTCAATTCCGTAGTATTGGCTGGTTAAAACGCAAGCACCACTGGAAATACCAAACAGTAAAAGTGTAAATACAAAGAATGGCTGGTTTGCAAGTCCTACGGCGGAAAGTTCCATTTCCCCTACCTTTGAAACCATCAAGGTGTCAACCATATTAAGTAAATTAAGAACCAAATTTTGTAGTGCCATAGGAAGCGCGATGTGCTTTATATTACGCGATAAATTGCTTTCGCCATTGTTCAACGTGTGCATTTGTGTACCCCTTTTAGCTATAAATATCCTTATAGTATAGCATAGCTTTTAAAATTTTGCTACCCCCTTTCCCTTTTTAAACATTTGTGGTAATATTATTAAAAAGAAATGAGGTGTTTATGTGGTTAAAAAGGCAGTTATTCCTGCAGCGGGACTAGGCACTCGAATGCTCCCTGCAACAAAGGCTGTTCCAAAGGAAATGATAAACATTGTGGATAAACCCGCAATACAGTATGTTGTGGAGGAAATTGCAGCGTGCGGGATAACAGATATTTTGATAATAACAGGCAGAGGAAAGGGAGTTATGGAGGATCATTTTGACTATTCCTATGAGGTGGAGCATAAGCTAAGTAGCTCCAATGGGGAAATAGTGCAGATGCTGCGTGATATTGCTAACCTGGCGAATATTAGCTTCATCCGCCAGAAGGAGCCAAAGGGGCTAGGGCACGCTGTCTATTGTGCAAAAACCTTCACAGGGAATGACCCCTTTGCGCTGATACTACCCGATGATATTATAAAATCCAAGGGCAAAAACCCAACGGCTCAGCTAATTAGTGGATACGAAAAAATTGGAAAAACAATTCTGGGGGTACAAAAGGTTTTGCCAGACCAAATCGCAAAGTATGGGTGCATCTTGCCCAAAATGGTGGGGGAGAGGTTGATGAAGGTTATGGATATGGTTGAAAAACCAAAGATAGAAGATGCCTTTAGCGACTACGCAGCACTGGGCAGATATATTTTAACAAAGGATATATATAAGGAAATTGAAAACACAGGTGTTGGCGTTGGCGGCGAAATCCAGCTAACAGATGCACTTAGGCGTCTTATCCCAAAGGGCGAGCTATACGCATACGACTTTGAGGGCAGACGGTACGACACAGGTAGCAAGCAAGGCTACTTAGAGGCGGTGGTGGAGTATGCACTGGAGCACGAGGAAGTGGCGGAGAGTTTTAAAAATTATTTAAAAAGCTTGACATTGTAGACCCAGTATTATATAATATAGTTTGTCTATTTGCGCAAGCATATAGGTAATCCTTGCTCTTGTCATACCGACGGGGGCCTATTGTCCAGAAGGAGGTGCAAACAAAATGTCAAATATTCAAAACAGCTATGAAACTATTTTCATACTAGACACTACTAAGGGTGAAGAAGCAGTTAATGAAGTGGCTCAAAAGTTCAAATCATTAATCGAAGCTAACGCAACTATTGATAGTGTTGACGTGTGGGGAAAAAGAAGACTTGCTTACCCAATCAATGACTTAACAGAAGGCTTCTACACGCTAATTAACTTCACAGCAAACGCAGATTTTCCGGCAGAGCTAGAGCGTATCTACAATATAACTGACGGCGTTCTTCGCTCAATCGTTATAAAAAAGGGTGCGTAATTAGAAAGGGGATTATTTATGCTTAACAAAGCTATTTTAATGGGGCGTTTAACCGCCGACCCCGAGCTGCGTCACACGCCAAACAATGTGCCAGTTACAAGCTTTACTTTGGCCGTTAACCGGTCAAGGCAAAAAGACCAAACTGATTTTATTGATATTGTTGCTTGGCAAAAAACTGCAGAATTTGTATGCAATTACTTTAAAAAAGGTATGCAGGTTGCTGTGTCCGGCTCTATCCAAACAAGGAGCTGGAAGGATAAAGAGGGAAATAATCGCAAAACAACTGAAATTGTTGCCGAAGATTGCTTCTTTGCTGACTCTAAAAGAGAAAGCAGTGGCGGCGGCGCTCCTTTTTCGGAGCCATTTGCAAATACTCCAAAGGCTGCCCCTGCGGCTAAGCCATTTGAGATTTCGATGGATAACGACTTTAAGGAAATTGACAATGATGATGATTTGCCCTTTTAATTATTAGTGAAGGAGGAAGTCAAGATGGAGAGAAATAACAGAGATAACGATAAAGGCGGGTTCCGTGGAAGAAAACCTAAGAAAAAGGTTTGTTCTTTTTGTGTAGATAAGGTTATGCATATCGATTACAAAGATATTTCAAAGCTAAGAAGGTTTATCAGTGAACGTGCTAAGATTCAACCAAGAAGAATTACAGGCACTTGTGCAAAGCACCAAAGACAGCTTACAACAGCTATCAAACGTGCCCGTCACATCGCACTACTACCATACAGTGCAGACTAATTAAAAATTTGCAGCATCGGTTTTTCCGGTGCTGTTTTTTTATGCAAAGCTGGCAATTTGAAGTTTGGTGTGGTTATAACTTTACATATTGCGCAATTTAAAGTAGAATATAATTAAAACAAACGAGAGGAAAACACATATGATAAAATTTTTACATTGTGGGGATTATCATCTAAGCTCCCCATTTTCTTCAATAAAAAACAGCCAAAAAGCAAGTGTACGCCGCAGTGAACTGCTTAAAACCTTCTTTGCAACCATTGATCTTGCGGTTGCAAGCGGAGTTAATATTTTTCTTGTAGCAGGCGACCTGTTTGAGAACGAGTTTATGAGCGTGAAAACGCTAAATGCAATCCTTGCAAAAATGGGGGAATGGGGTGGGATAAGCTTTTTTTTAACAACGGGCAACCACGACTACCTAAGCAAAAATTCCCCGTATAATTTTGCCCAAATCCCCCAAAACGTCCACCTTTTTAGGGGTAGGGAAGAGAAGGTTTATTTAGAAAACCTTAACATAAACGTATACGGTGCGTCCTTTACCTCAAGGTACGAGGAAAATTCATTTTTGGAGGGCTTTGTTGCGGAGGATGGAATTCCCTCCATTTTTGTGTGCCATGGCAACATTATGGAAAATAGCCCCTACAACAAAATATCCAAAGAAAGCATTGCAAACAGCGGGCTTACCTACCTTGCTCTTGGGCATATCCACAGCTTTTTGGGTGTGATGAAGGAGGGGGGCACTTCTTACGCCTATTGCGGTTGCCCAATGGGAAGAGGGTTTGACGAGATGGAACAAAAAGGGGTTATAATTGGAGAGATTGAGGGGGATAAGCTTACAAAAGTGGAGTTCACCCCTATAAAAAACAGAGAATACAGAACACTTGAAATCCCCCTAAAAAGCGAGATGATAATTGAGGAAATAGCGGAGGCGATTGAAATTGCAGCCCGAAATAGTGGCGAGCAAAACCTTTATAAGGTTAAGCTTACGGGTGAGTACGACGACGAGATTGACCTGATAGCGCTAGAGAATTTGTGCGGGGATAGCGCATTTTATTTGGAGATTGAAAATAAGTGTAAAAAGACGATAGATTACGAAAAAATAGCGGGTGAGAACACCCTAAAAGGGCTGTTTACCAAGGAAATTCTTGCAAAAATTGCCTCAGCAACCGAGGACGAGCGCGAGGTTTTGGAACTTGCGCTTACAATTGGATATGAAAAGATGGAGGTGTAGAGATGATTAAAAAAATTAATATAACCTCCTTTGGTGGTATAAGTGGCAAGACAGTTGAGTTTGACGATGGGCTTAATTTGGTTTATGCGCCCAACGAGGGTGGCAAATCCACAATAACCTCATTTGTGTCGGCTATGCTGTTTGGCATACCACTAAACAAGGCGAAGGGCATTATAAGAAACCCACGCAAAAAATGGCGCCCATTCCAAAACCCGGCATTTATGGGGAGTATGGAGTACCACGACGGTGAGGAAGAGTACCTAATCGAGCGTGAATTTGGGCTGACCCCTGCAAGGGATAAGATAAAAGTGACAAACCAAAAAACGGGGGAAAGCGTGCCACACTATTGCGAGGATTTTGGATGGCAGTTCTTTAAAATAAGCAAGGAAACATTTGAAAACACAGCCCTTGTCCATCAAGGGGAGGGGCAGACCAACAAAAACGACGAGATTATCGCAAAAATCACCAACATTGTGTCGGGCGGAGCGGAGGATTTGAGCATACAAAAATCACTGGTCGCAATAAAGGGGGAGATGGATACCCTTAGAAAAAGAAACAGCAAGAACGGCAGGCTTGATTTGGCGGAAAACGAGCTGGACAGCTTGGAGAGGGAAAAGACTCGCCTAATCGCACAGATGGCGGAGTGCGAGGAGCTTATGGAGCGTGAGCAAAGCTTGGACAGTAGAATTAACACACTAAAAATGGGGATTGATAGTAGGGAGCTGATAAAAAAGGGCAAGGCATACGAAAAATATATTATCCTTAAAAACGAGATTGGAAATTTGGAATCCAAAAATACAATAATGCAAAGAAATCTGCCCGTTACGAGGGACTATGTGGAGCAGACGCAAAAGGTGTTTTTGGAGCTTAAAAATATGACGGAAAAACACAGCGAAACCCTTAACGATTTGAAGTGCCAACAACGTGTGGTGGCGGAGTTGCAAAACGAGATTAAAAACCTCCCCAAAAATGTGGAGGAAGGGTTGAAAATAGTGGAGGAAAATGAAAAACTGCTTGAAAAGATGGAAACACTTGCGCCATTTTTGGAGAGCAAGGAGAGATATGAGAAAAAGCTGGATGAGATGGAAAAAGAGGGGGCAAATGGGGGCATTGGAGGCAAGCAAAGCGCCATAGTCCTTGGAATTTCCCTTCTGCTTATTGCCCTTGGGTTTGGGATAAGTCTGCCAACTATCAGCCTTGTGGGGGTAATTGGCTGCGCAATTGCACTCCTTTTATTCGTGGGGGCAAATGTGAGCAAAACAAGGGGTCAGGAATTATTTGACCGTGAAAAAGCAAATATAGCAAAAGAGTTGGAAGAAATTTTAAAAATGGTGGAGGGAATTACACAAAACGGCTCCCTACCCCAAAAGGCTGATGTGGAAAAAGAGATTTTTAAAATTTTGGAAGATATGGGGGTGGCAACAAAGGCGGAGCTTGCACAAAAGGCAAAATCTGCACAAGAGCTAACCCAACGCAGCATTTTCGAGGGGGAATCACTGCAAAAGATTGAGGCTCAAGCGAAGGAGCAAGAGAGTGTGCTAGAGGGGAAAAACCAAGAATTTAGTGCAATGTCCACCCTATTTATGACGAAAAAGGAAACCCTTGACGGATACGAGATTGCAATTACGGCAGCATTAAGGGATTTGTCAACACTTGCTCAAAATAAAATATTAAAAGAGGAAAAGCAAAAATATTTAGCCGATGAGTTTGGAGAATTGGACGAAAAAAAGGCGAAAGATGACTATAATGAGTATATAACCCTTAAAAGAAGCGGAAAACTAACAGATGATGAGCAGGGAGACGAAAACGAGCAAATTATTAAGCTGGAGCGGGAAAAGACCACCCTTAAAAATAAAATTGAAGTTTTACAAAGCCAAAGCCTTGCAGAGGTGGAGGAGCTAATTTGCGAAAAAATGGGGTTGGTTAAAACTCTTACAAAGCGCTATAACGCATGCAAGATTGCATACGATGCGCTTGAAAACGCAATGGCGCAAATGAGCAGAAATTTTGCACCACGCATAACTGCACTTGTGTCCGAAATTATTTTGGGCATAACAAATAAGTATAGTGATGTAAAGATTGACAAAGACTATAATATTACGGTTATGCAAGATGGCGCGCTAAAAGAGCTTGACTACTTTAGCGGCGGAACAATTGACCAAATTTACCTAAGCCTTCGCCTTGCACTTTTGGACGTGGTGTCCGACCAAAAGCCGTTGCCCCTTATTTTTGACGATGCCTTTTGCTATTTTGATGATAAAAGGCTTGAAAACTTTTTGGAAATTCTGGTGGAATTTGCAAAAAAGAGGCAAATAATAATTTTAACCTGTCAAAAAAGGGAGATGGAAATATTAGCAAAGTATGGAAATTTTAAAAAGATTGTGTTAGAATGAGTATATATGTAAAATAGGAGGTAATTTGATGCAAGTTAAAATAGAAAACGAAAATGGAATAATTGAGATAACAACGGAAGTGCTTGGCGATTTGGCCGGTAACGCTGCAACAAGCTGCTTTGGTGTTGCCGCAATGGCAAACAGAAATAAAACAGATGGTCTTGTTTCCCTTGTTAAAAAAGACGCTCTTAACAAAGGTGTTAGAGTTGACATCGTGAATGATATGTTGCAAATAGAACTACACATTGTTGTGGAATATGGCATTAACATACCTGCTATTTCCAAAAGTATTGTAAATCGTGTTAAATACCAAATGGAGAATGCAACCGGAATAAAAGTGCAAAAAGTGATTGTTTGCGTTGATGCAGTACGTGCGCAATAGCAGTGTGGAGGTAAGATAAATTGAATACAATTGATGGAAAAATACTAAAAAATATGATTATCTCAGGGTGCAATAACCTGGAGAATAACAAAAATATGGTTAATGATTTGAACGTTTTCCCAGTTCCCGATGGCGACACCGGCACTAATATGGGGCTTACTATCTCTGCTGCAAAAAAGGCTCTTATGTCTTATGACGGTGATAGTGTTTCAGAGTGTGCAGAGCTTGTTGCCTCATCCCTTTTGCGTGGCGCAAGGGGCAACTCGGGCGTTATTCTTTCCCTTTTATTCAGGGGGTTTTCCAAAGGGGTTAAGGGGCTTAAAAGAGCAAACAGCGTTGCAATTGCAAATGGGTTTGACATGGGAGTTAAAAATGCATATAATGCCGTAATGAAACCAACTGAGGGTACAATGCTAACCGTTGCACGCCTTAGCGCCGCAAAGGGTATGGAGGTTTGTGCAAACGAAAATGACGTGTGCATTTTGATGGAGGAAGTGCTTAAAGAGGGGATTATAACACTTGATAAAACACCCGATATGTTGCCGGTGCTTAAGCAGGCAAACGTGGTGGACGCAGGGGGTAAGGGGCTTGTTCTAATCTACGAGGGTATGCTATATGCTATGAAAACGGGTTTGATTATTGAGCTTTCCAGTGGTGAAGAAGTGCCAACAAATCAAAAGCAAAATGTTTACACAATAAACCCGGACGAGATTATTTTTGCATACTGTACAGAGTTTATAATAAACAAAAAAGATGATAAAAAAGATGTTAGAAAGCTTAGGGAATATTTAGAGAGCATTGGGGACAGTGCGGTTGTTGTGGAAGATGAGGACATAATTAAGGTGCATGTTCACACAAACCACCCGGGCAACGCAATGGAAAAGGGCATTACCTATGGTATGCTTTCCAATATGAAGATTGAAAATATGAAAGAGCAAAACGAAGATTTGCAACATAAAGAGGCAGAGGAAAAGGAAGAGGTAGCAAATCCAACAAACGACTATGGGTTTGTTGTTATTTCTGCGGGGGAGGGCATTTCAAATTTATTTAGCGAGCTTGGGGCAGACCAAATCGTTGCCGGTGGGCAAACTATGAACCCATCAACTGAAGATATTGTGGCGGCAGTTAAAAAGGTGCCGGCAAAAACTGTATTTGTGCTACCAAACAATAAGAACATAATTATGGCGGCAAAACAAGGGGTTGACGAAGTGACAGACCGAAAAATCGTAGTCATTGAGAGCAAAACAATCCCACAAGGGGTTACTGCAATGTTGTCATTCGATGCTGATAGCGACGAAAATGATAACGTTGAGTCTATGAACGAGGCACTAACTTGCGTTAAAACAGGGCAAATTACATTTGCAGCTCGGGATAGTGTTTTTGATGATAAGACAATTAAAGAAGGGGAGATTTTGGGGCTTTGTGAAAATAAGGTTTCCTTTACCGGCCTTTCAATGGAGCAAACAATCGCAAACGTTATTGATGCGCTAAAGGATGATGCAAGCGAGATTATAACTGTTTACTACGGTGCCGACGTTTCTAAGGAGGAAGCAGAGCAAATGGTTGCATTTTTGGAAGAAAAATATAGTGACCTTGAGTTCACCCTTGTAAGTGGCAAGCAACCAATTTACTATTATATAATAGCAGTTGAATAATTAAAAAATAATGGGTCTATCGCAAACTGAGATAGACCCATTATTTTTATGACTTTTTGGTGGTTGCCTTTAGGATTAGCATTAGAACTATTCCAACTCCCGCACAAGCGGAGGCAATTACAAAGGCGGGGAACATAAGGCTTATATCGTTTGCGGCAATATTTTTGTAATACCCCGCAACTTGGGATGAAAGGATTGCACCAACTCCGAAGCCGAGTAGCATAAAGCCGTAGTTGGTTGCCATATGCTGCGCCCCGAACAAATCAGCAGTGATGGAGGGGAAGGTGCTTAAAAGTCCACCATAAACAAATCCT
Source organism: uncultured Eubacteriales bacterium (assembly GCA_964564795.1). GTDB lineage: Bacteria > Bacillota > Clostridia > Oscillospirales > RGIG577 > CAZMCJ01. Next base: position 20,301 of record CAZMCJ010000003.1, read on the forward strand.
ATAAGTCCTATAAGCACAAATATTAGGTACCCGTTTGCCATATTAACAAGTAGGGAAAGAACTGAAGTGCTAAAAAGCAAGATTAGGATTGTGTTAATCCTGCCTATTTTATCTGAAACAATGCCCCACGTAAGGCGACCCAACGAGTTGAACATAGAGATTAGCAAAACTCCAATTGTTGCACTCTCCGCAAGACCTTTTGCAACTGCAATTGGCTTTGCAAATCCGATCATCATAAGTCCACCCATACAAGCAAGGCAGAATGTGATGGTGAGTAGGTAAAATGAAGGAGTTTTAAGCATTTGCATAGGTGTGTAGCCACTTGGAGTATTCAGTTTAGAGTTGTCGGAGGACGTCTCCTCAGGTGGGTTTACCATAAAAATACCACCGATGGTGCAAACAACAAGAAAAACACCACTTAAAACCATAAAGGTTTTTAACTCGCCAACACCAGATCCGCCAAAATATTTAATCAGCATCTCTACAATTGGTGTAAAAACAACTCCACCAAAACCAAGGGAGGAAACTATTACCCCAGTAACAAGACCCTTTTTTTCAGGGAAACATTTTTGTGCACACGCAATGGTTGTGGAATAAGTAAAACCCATACCAACACCCCCCATAACACCATAGGTAATCCAAAGAAGCCAAGGGGCACTGCTTGTTACGAAGCCTGATAGGAAAAACCCGGCAGAAATTATAAAACCACCCACAATTACAACAGCGCGAGTTGAGTATTTAATGGCAAGCTTGCCACCTATAACACTACCGATTGTTAGTGTTGCAAGAAGGAGGGAAAAGGTAAGGCCGGCTGCTGCGTTATCCCCATTAAACACAGAAGATGCGATACCACTTTGGAAAACGCTCCAAATATATGCGATGCCAAGAGTTAGCTGAATGGCTATCGCAGCAAGAACAGGGTAGATTTTGTGCTTTGTTTTCATAAGAAAACCTCCTAAAAATTTATTTGTGTATAAAAAAATGCCCCTACTGCACGCTTTTGCAGTAGAGACATAAAATTATTTCTTGCGATTTTAAAAAATCGAGAACTAAACAATCAAATGCTTTTTGGCAAAACACGAATAGACCTTATTAATTTCTATAATGACAAAAAATAGAATGTTAATAAAGCTAATAATGTTAATAAATAGGTTGTTTGGTTTTGCACTCAAGCTTATCATGTTTATCCTCCTGTAAAATTTTTTCAAGTATAGCACAAATATTGCTAATTTGTCAATCATTAATTTAAAAAAAGTAAAACTTTTTTTAAATTAATGATTTTTGTGATAAATATTTAAAATAAATGAAAAGCCAACTAAACATACATTTTAAGACGTAGTTTATCTGCAATTATGGCAATAAACTCGCTATTGGTTGGCTTGCCCTTATAAGTATGCACAGTGTGACCAAAAATTTTAGAGAGTGTTTCTATGTCTCCCCTATCCCATGCAACCTCGATTGCGTGACGAATTGCACGCTCCACACGAGAGGAGGTGGTGTTGAATTTTTTGGCAATTTCGGGATACAAAAGCTTAGTTATAGAGTTAATGTAGTCCATATTGTTAACGCTCATCATAATTCCTTCGCGCAAATATTGGTAGCCTTTGATGTGGGCGGGAATTCCAACCTGGTGGATAACCTTAGTAACCCTAGTTTCCAGGCTATCGCCACCTTGCTTATATTGGTTCTCTGATATGTATTGTTGTTCTTTTGAGTTATTTTCTGATTTAAGAACACCCTTGATTTGGCGAATTCGTTCGGGTAACATTGAAATATCAAAGGGTTTAAGTATGTAATAATTTGCGCCAAGTTTCATCATTTCGCTGGTTACTGCTTCGCTGCCAATGCAAGATAACACAATATAAATTGGCTGTTTTACTAAAATTTCTTTTTTTGCAAGCTTTAGCATACTCATACCATCAAGTCGTGGCATAATTACATCTAGCAAAACGATGTCGGGTGAAAATTCATTGATTTTTTTGATACACTCGTAACCGTCCCCTGCAGTAGCCACAACTTCCATATCCTCGCAGTTTAAGATGTTTTTGCACAACGTTTTAAACTCTAAGCTATCATCTGCAATAACAATTTTTAATTTCTCATTCATTGTTTTTCCCCATTCCTTATTTAATTAATAACCATATTTTACCATATATTTACAATAATGCAATAGGTTACACGAAATTTTTTACAAAATATGGTAATTTTTTTTAAGGAGAGGGCAAAAATGCGCGATTTTTGCCCTCAAAATTAATAACTTTTGCATCTTTTAACATATTTTCAATAAAAATAGCGTATCCGCAAGTTGGGTCGTCAATCAAAACATGGGTAACAGCTCCAATCAGTTTACCATTTTGAACAATAGGGCTTCCGCTCATACCTTGAACAATTCCCCCTGTTTTTTCTACCAAACGAGGGTCGGTTATCTTAATGCCCATATTTTTGCCGGTTGCTCCTGTAATTTTAACTATTTGCACCTCAAATTTTTGCACATCATCACCCGATACATTGGAATAAATAAATGCTTCACCCAGTTTAATTTCCTCCTTTAAAGCAATAGGAATAGGGTGATTTTTGGTTTTATAATCCTCTGTGATTATCCCAAAAATTCCACTATTGCCATTTGCAAGGAGTGTTCCAATCTCGCTTTTATTGTCAAAAACTCCATTTAGCTCTCCGGGCATACCCTTTTGACCCTTGATAACACTTGCAATGGTGGATTTTTGCAATACACCTTTATAGAGGGGCATAAGCTCCCCTGTATCCACATCGCAAATACCATGGCCAAGCCCGCCAAAAAACCCTGTCTCCTCATCGATAAAAGTTACAGTTCCAATTCCGGCGGCACTATCACGCACCCAAACACCCATTTTAATCTCGTTTGTTGCATCGTCCAAAACGGGTGTTAAAGTTTTTTTCAAAAACTCCTCATCCCGTTTAACCAAAAGTATCAGTGGCTTTAACCCATTAGGTGCAAGCACTTTTGTAAGATCCTCAATTGTGTTAATCTCCCCTCCGTTAATCTCCACAATAATATCCTTGATTTGAACACCCGCATCTGCCGCAGGGTTGGTTTTTTTGCCACCGCTTACAACTGGGGCAACTCCAACAACCATAAGACCCTTGGTAAGCATTTTAACGCCAATTGTGTTCCCTGCAGGGGTTAGCTCCATTTTTGGAATAATATTAACAGTAACACTCTTTAAGGGTATTATACCAAAAATTTTAGTTTTGGCATACAAGTTTTTACTGTTATAAAAATTTTCTGTGTTGTAATTGGTAACATTGTTCTCACTCGCCATAATTTCGACTGATATTGGAAAACTACTTTCGCTAAGAGTGCTTTCCCCTTCCAAAAAAGAATACTCATCCTTAATTAAGGAGAACATAACTAAATAAAGTAAGCAAAACAGCAAAAGTACAATAGAAATACTAAATAAAAATTTTTTTAGATTTTTGCCAAAAAACCACATTAAATCACTCCTTTTTTATTTGCTCCTAATTATTATGGCGATATTTAAAAGATAAATAAGAGGAATTATTTTAATTAAAAGAGCTAAAATCCCATATAGCTAATTAAGTGGGGAATTAAGCAAGGTTTGAGACGTTGTATGTAAATATGTAAATTTATCTATCTTTTTAATCCAAAATTAGGTATCATATAAATAGAGGATAAATTAATCCAATAAAAACATAAAAAATTACAAAAATGTTCAACATATTTTTATATTTTTTTGAAATTATGTGCTAATATTTAGTAAAGAAGGATTGTGAGAAATATGTATAGCTATACTGAACAAAAAACGCTTGAAATTGAAAACATAACTTTGCATATTGATACCTTTAAAAGAACAACGGGTGTGGATTGTCAACTTTTAAGCGCTGATGGAGATATACTATACACAACCTTTGGCAGGAACGAAAAATGTATGTTCTGTAAAAAACTGTATGGAAACAACAATTCCACCTGCACAAAAGCTCATACATATGGCAGCTACCAAGCCCATCGGTTTGGCGGAAAATACATCTACTTTTGCCCAAGTGGTTTGCTCCACTTTGCAAGTGTAATTACCAAAGGTGGGGAGATTGAATACTCCCTAATCGGCGGCCCACTTTTGATTATTGAAAAAGATGAGTTCATAAATTACGATATAATTTTAAAAAATAATTTAAACGAGGATTTGTTTGATGATTTAAGTGAAAGCCTTAAAGAAATTCCCGTTTCAACCCCTGCTCTTGCAAGTGATTTATCCGAGATGCTGATGATTTTGGCAAGCTATTTAAAGAATAAGGACGAATACTCCACCATTATTAATGAGGAAAACCTAAACCAACAAAGCGTTATTAACGAGTATGTGCAAAGCCTTAAGGTGCAAGAAATTAATGAGGGGGATTTTTACCCCATTGAAAAGGAAAAACAGCTTCTTTACGCAATTGGCGCAGGGGATAAGAAGGAGAGTCAGCGCCTGTTGAACGAGATTTTGGGTCATATTTACTTTTCATCCGGCAACAATTTTAACGTGATAAAAGCACGTGTTCTTGAGCTTGTTGTGCTTCTTTCCCGTGCCTCCCTTGATGGTGGGGCGGACAAACAACAAATTTTTGCGCTAAACTCCTATTACCTTTCGGAGATTAACAAGTTTCGTGGGGTGGAGGATTTGAGCTTTTGGTTAACAAAAATTATGAACACGTTCACAGAGTGCGTTTTCAACTTTAACGATGTAAAGCACGTGGACGTTGTATATAAGGCGATTGACTACATAAACAGGAACTATTTTAAGCGCATTTCTTTGGAGGAGGTTGCAAATTTCGTTTGCCTTTCCCCTACATATTTTAGCAAGCTTTTTAAGGACGAGATGAAGACTAACTTCAACACATATCTAAACAGCATAAGAATTAACAAAAGCAAAAAACTTCTTTTAACGGATAATGTTAATTTGGTTGACATTCCAAGCCTGGTTGGGTTTGAGGACCAAAGCTATTTTTCTAAGGTGTTTAAAAAATTTACGGGGGTAACCCCCGGTAAATATAGAGAATCTAGGGGAAAAAATATAATTTAATGGAGGAAGAAAATATGAGCATTCTACTGGAAATTTCTGAAAAGTTGCAAGCGGGGCGTGCAAAGGTTGTTAAGGAATTAGTAACTCAAGCAATGGCAGAGGGCGTGGCAGTAAAGGACATTTTGGAAAAAGGTTTGCTAGCTGGCATGAACATAGTTGGAGAAAAATTTAAAAACAATGAAGTTTATGTTCCGGAGGTTCTAATTGCTGCGCGTGCTATGAACGCAGGCGTTGAAATTCTTAAGCCTGCTCTTGTAGAGGACGGCGTTGAAAGCACCGGTAAGGTTGTTTTGGGCACAGTTAAGGGCGACTTGCACGATATCGGCAAAAATCTTGTTAGAATGATGATGGAAGGAAAAGGACTAGAGGTTATCGACCTTGGAGTTGACGTTTCCGCTGAAAAGTTCATCGAAACTGCTCAAGAGCAAGGGTGCGACGTTATTTGTTGCTCTGCACTGCTAACCACCACAATGAACGAAATGAAAGCAGTTATTGAAAAGCTAACAGAGATGGGTCTTCGTGATAAATTTAAGGTTATGATTGGTGGCGCACCTGTAACAGATACATTCTGTCAAAACATTGGTGCTGATGCTTACACAGCAGATGCAACAAGCGCAGCTAACAAGGCTCGTTCATACTTCAACTAAAAAAGATATAAATATAAATATAAATAACTTTAAGGCGGGTGCATTTGTTCCCGCCTTATGTTTTATTTTTAAAAAAGGAGTGCAATTATGGAGGAAGTAGCCACGGAAAAAAAGCTATCCCAAACAATGGCAATTGGTATGATTTTGGTGTGCTCTGTGCTGTGGAGCATAGGCGGTCTGTTTATTAAGATGATACCGTGGAACGCAATGATAATATCAGGCACCAGGAGCGTAATTGCGTGCGGAATTTTATATATTTATTTGAAGGCTACAAAAGGCAAAATGCAAATCAACAAAACAACGGTGATGGGGGGCATATTTTTCAGCCTAACCCTTATCCTTTTTGTTAACGCAAACAAACTAACAACTAGTGCAAACGCAATAGTCCTCCAATATTTAAGCCCTGTTGTGATTTTGCTTGGAGGAATTTTTTTTGATGGCAAAAAGGCTAGAAAAAGGGATTTTGCAGTGGTTGCTATTTCAATCATCGGTATTGCCCTGTTCTTCATGGATAAGTTGGATGGTGGGCATCTACTTGGAAACATTTTAGCTTTGCTCAGCGCTTTTACAATGGCACTTGTATTTACAATTGGTAACAAAAGCAAAAGTCGTGACGAAAGCGTCTCCTACATAATAATTGGCCACTTAATAACATTTGTGGTGAGTGTGCCATTTATGTTCATTTATGGTGTGGAACTAAGCACAACCGCAATTTCCGGCATATTAATACTTGGAATTTTCCAGCTTGGATTGCCCTACATATTATTTTGCAGTGCAATCAGGTACTGCACTCCACTTAGTGCCTCCCTTGTTTCAATGGCAGAGCCACTGCTAAGCCCAATTTGGGTGGGAATTTTCCTTAAGGAAATACCAGGGACTATGGCGATTATCGGGGGTGTGATTGTTATAGTTTCCGTTACTATGTGGTGTATCTCCAATGTTAACCAAAAGGCAATAGAATAAAAATAAAAGCACTCTAATTAACATTAGGGTGCTTTTTTGCGCTCTTTTTTGATTTGCCTGATGTTCGGGTCTCTTACGCCTGA
>CAZMCJ010000003.1:27063-32752 GCA_964564795.1 uncultured Eubacteriales bacterium
GGGTCTAATATAGGAGGAACGCTACTAGGGCTAAATGTGCTTGCAGAGGGACCATTTTGGAACGGTTTATCCAGCCATATGTTCTAATGCTTTTAAATGAGGAAAAACTGTATGGATTTTTAATCTACAAAAAACTGCTGGAGAGCGAGATAATCGATTATTCGGGCATAGACCCAACGGGGCTTTACCGAACGCTAAAAAAGATGGAGGGTTCGGGGGTGCTGTCCGCCGAATGGGAGGGGGAGGAAAACGCCCAACCCAAAAAGGTGTATAGCATAACTGCGGAGGGCAAGGAGTGCCTGCGAAATTGGGAGTCAACACTAAATTCATACAAAACAGATATTGAGAAACTGGCAAAAGCGGTTTCGGAAAGTTTGGGGGAATAATTATGCTAACAAAGGAAACAAAACTATTAACGATTTTGGAAAACGCTGTAAACGGACAATCGCCAACAAAGGAGGAGTGCAAGTACCTTCTAACCTTTGGTGAGGCAACGATGGAGGCAACTCTAATACGTTCGACGGCAGATGCGGTTATGCGCAGAAAAACCGATAACTCCGCGATTATCCTGGGGCAAGTGGGGATTGACATCTCCGAGTGTGCGGGTGGGTGCAAGTTTTGCACATTTGGTGAGGGGCATACAAAATTTATTCCAAAACAGCTTACGGACGATGAGTTGCACAATAAAATTAATGAATTTTGTGGCAGGGACGACTTGTATGGACTGTTTTTGATGACAATGCACGATTATAACCTGGACTTTTTCCTAAAGTCCGTTAAAACTGCAAAGAGCCTAATCTCACCTTCCACAGGGGTGTGGTCCAACGTTGGGGATAGCGATTTAGACACATTCAAGGAGATGAAAAAGGCGGGGGTTGAGGGTGTTTACCACGTTTGCCGAATTGGGGAGGGGAAGGATACCAACCTAAAGCCGGAGGATAGAATTAAGACAATGCAAAATGCGCTTGACGCTAACCTAAAACTCTACACCTGTTGCGAGCCGATTGGACCAGAACATACGATTGACGAACTGGTGGACAATATGTTCATTGGAATTGAGCTTGGCTGCACACTGCACGCAGCAATGCGCCGAGTGGCTGTTCCCGGATTGCCACTTTCAAAATATGGGCAAATTAGTGAATTGCGCCTTGGGCAAATTGTTGCGGTGGTGGCACTTGCCTCCTTCACAACGCCAACGATGGCATACTGCGGAGTGCATGAGCCTAACCAAATTGCATATATTTCGGGTGCAAACATAGTTACAGCGGAAACAGGGGCGAACCCACGTGATAACGCAGAGGATACCTCTAAAAACAGAGGAATGGATATGCAAGATTGCAGAAAAATGCTCCTTGAGTGCGGTTTTCAATCTATTCACCGAGGTGATGAAAGTAAAATTGAGCTTAACTTGGACTACGTTAGAGGGAAATAAGCTATAAAAGGAATTATTGGTGACGCTATTTATTGAGGTAATGGTGCTTGAAATTGCCACGTGTAGTACCAAAAGATGGAGTAGCTTTTAAAATGCCAACTGGGAAACAATTGTAAAAGAGGCTGGTGGGCATATCACCACACTTGGGCTGAAAAAATCAGCACCTTATTATTGTGAGGAAAACATTTGTATCGAGCCACCAGCCCAGTGAGATTATGGGTGCAATATCACAACGGGTGATAATATTTAGCAATCCTTGTAAGGTTTTGCGTACAAGCACAAATGAGATAAAATATACTAGAACAAAAGAAAAAAGAATATTAGAGATAAAAAAGGGGAGTATCACAAAAGAGATACTCCCCTTTAAAATTATGCCTCACCAAAGCGTTTTCGCCAAGCACCCCCATCTAGGTAATTGCAGTATTTGCCCTGAAAAAGGTCGTTTTTTGTCATGTAGTCCTCAATCTCCTCTTGCAAGCGCCACCAGCTAAGGTCAAAGTTGCAAAACAGGGTATCCTCCTTTGGGGCGCGGGCAAGTAGACGGCCTATTGCAATTTCGGGCTTTAGGTGGCATAAAAATTGCCCGCACCGCTCAATGTACTCATCTTTTGTGATTAGAGTAAGCTCCCCACCCTCAAACATATCGCCAATGGGGGTGCCCCTTAAGATGAAAAGGGAGTGGATTTTGACGCACGAAACATTGAGGGCAGAGAGGATTTTTGCGCACTCCACAAGGTCAGAGGTATCGTCAAAAGGAAGGTTTAGGATTATGTGGGCGGTTATGGGTATGTTGCGGGCAGACAGCAAAATGCACGCATTAATAAATTCGGCTAGAGTATGCCCACGGTTGATTTTTTGCAAGGTGCGGTGGTTTGCAGATTGAAGACCAAGCTCCACACTAACAAAAACTCCCGTCTCCGCCATAAAGCTATCAAAAAGCTCCACCATTTGTGGGGTTAGGCAGTCGGGTCTGGTGGATAAACACACCTCCACAACATCATCAAAAATACACTCGTATAGAGTTGCCCTTAGCCTCTCAAAGGTCATATAGGTATTGGAAAAGTTTTGCAAAAAAACAATGTACTTCTCGGGCTTATATTTCGGCGCAATAACAGCTACATTTTTAAAAAATTGCTCCTTAATGGAAAGGGAATTTTGCTGGGACTCAAACCCTGCTCCCTTATCTCCACAAAATGTACACCCACCGTTGGAACAAATTCCGTCCCTGTTTGGGCAAGTCAAATCAAGGTTTATTGGTATTTTATATACCTTTTTTCCATATTTTTCGACCAGATAATCGCTGTATCTATAATATAACATAAAATTCTCCTATTTTTTACTCTACCTTTATGATACAATATTTTTAACAAAAATGTAAGGGAATTGGTTGTATGTTAAGAAAAGATTATAAAATTGAACACACAAATCGTCCAATTTTTCCATTTGCGTGCTATTATTTTCTTTTTGCCTTAATAATTTATAACTTTGAGATGAAAATTAGCATATTGCCCCTAGTGGTGGTTATGCTTTCCACCCTTGTTTTTAGCAAAATAACCCGCCTTGTTAAAAATGATATTTATATTTATATTATTTTTGCTTTTATAATTGCGCAAATAAATTTATACATTGCGGATAATATTATGTATAAAAACGTGATTTTTTTTGAAGATAAGATGACCGTAGTGGTGGGTAAGGTGGTTGACCTGCCACGCATAAACGAAAAAGGCACATTTATTTATAAAATTAAAACGGAGAGCTTGGAGGCTAAGGGTAAAAAGTTTGGGGGTAAAACAAATATTATCCTTTACAGCACGGAGGATTTAAAGCTCGAAGCACTTGATAGGGTTTGCCTTAAGGCACTTTTGTTCACCCCATACGACTCCTTTTACGAAGGGGGATATAGCGGTAAAAACGTTAGCAAAAGCAAGGGTATATTTCTAAATGGTTTTGTAAGCAAAAGCTCCTTTATGGAGCTAGAACCAAGTGGCGACCATTTTTTACGCTTTGCCCTTAATCTCAAAAAAGAGATTTTGAATAGACTATCAACACTCGAAAACCCATATTCGGAACTCCTAAAGGGAATGATTTTGGGGGAGCGTCATGAAATTAATCCAAAAATAACACAAGATTTCAAGCGCAGTGGGCTTAGCCACTTGCTTGCGGTTTCGGGGCTTCATCTTTCCATTTTTGCGGGGGTTGTCTACACCTTTTGCGCTAGTATATTATATAGAAGGAAACTTGCACACATACTTGTTATTGTGGTTTCAATAATCTACCTTGCAATATGTTGTTTCAGCCCTTCAATCACCCGTAGTGCCATAATGCACATACTAATGAGTGGTGCAGCGCTACTGCGAAAAGACTACGACCCGAAGGCGGCATTATCGGTTAGTGTTTTGGCAATTGTATTGTTATCCCCCTTTGGAGTATTGGACATATCACTTCAGCTCTCTACCATATCAACACTTGGGATACTTCTAATATCCGAACCCATAACAGCACTGCTTCAACGCAAATTTAGCGGCAGGAAATTTAACAAGTTAAAGCAATATTTGTTCAGCGTTATTGGGGTTAGCAGCGGAGCCACAATTTTTTCATCGCCACTTATTCTTTACTATTTTGGTGGGATTTCCACCCTTTCAATTTTTGCAAATATTTTGGTGGAGTGGGCTGTTGCCCCCCTTCTTCTTATGGGTGCCATTTACTGCACGGGAGCTTGGTTTGTCTCCCCTGTAATCACCTTTCTTGCCAACTATATTTTATATATCTCAGGGTGGATTTCCGACCTTCCATTTGCATTTGTGGTTGCATCAAAGGTTAAATCTTTTGCACTTTTATCCCTTATTGCCGCAGTTGTTGGGATATTGCTTAACTACCAAACAAGAAAAATAACAAAAAGATTATGTATTTTGGGGATTGTTTTTGCCCTTTTGATTTTAAGTTATACCACGCAAAATCAAATAATGGGGGAGGGAGAGCTCCACTTTGTAGATGTTGGACAAGGTGATTGCACGATTATTGAAAGCGAAAATAGCGCTGTGATGATTGACTGTGGCACAACAAGTGGCAACATTTCCGCCGGCGAGAGGGCTTTGGAGTATATGGATTACAGCAAAATAAAGCACATAGATTTGCTTGTTTTAACCCACTACCACACCGACCACACAAGCGGAGTTTTGGAGCTTATTCAAAGTGGAAGGGTTAAAAAGGTGCTAATCCCACAGCCAGGGGAAGGGGAAGAAAAGGATAAAATCACCCAAATGCTACAAAGTTTTGGGGTGGATTACGAGGAAGTTAGAGACGACACAACATTTGCCCTCTACGGCATTAATGGAACAATATTCACACGTCAAATAGCGGGTGAAGGGGAGGACGCAAACGAGAAAAATCTGGTTGTAAATACGGTGGTGGCGGGCAGGAGTGTGCTAATCACAGGGGATTTAACCAAAAACGGTGAGCAAGCTTTTATGCATGAATATACAGTTGATTGTGACATCCTAAAGATTGCCCACCATGGCTCAAAAAATTCCACAACTGGGTCTTTTATTGATGCAATTTCCCCGCAATATGGTATAATAAGTTGTGAGAAGGATAACTCGTATAATCACCCAAGCTTTGCAACACTTGCAACCCTTTTTAACAAAGGGGTTAAGACGGTGCGCACCGATTTGGAGGGTACAATTACGATAGGGATAAAAGATAATGAGATGGTTATAAGGAAGTGAAAAAATGAGCTTTGCAATGCTGAAAGAAGAGCTAAAGAGTGGTAATTTCAAGAATTTATACGTTTTTTATGGGGCGGAGGGTTTTTTGCGCAAATACTACCTTGATGCACTAATAAAAAAGTGCATAGATGATAGCTTTAGGGATTTTAACCTTAATATTTTTGACGCAAAAGAACTGGATGTGAATGAATTTTTGATGAGCCTTGAGAGCTACCCAATGATGAGTGAGCGCAAGGTGATAATACTTAGAAACCCAACTATGCAGCTATTTAACGGAAGGAGCAAAGAGGCGATTGCCGATGGCTTTGCAACCATTTTGGAAAACAATATTTGTGTTATAACGTATGACGATGATGTTGATTTGGAGAAGGACCAGAAAAATGCCACACTTCTTAAAAAGCTAAAGAGCTTTTCCTTTACTTTGGTGAACTTTGAGCCACCTAAAGAGGTTGATTTGGTGCGATGGGTGGCACGCCACTTTTCGGCACAGGGCAAAAGCATAGATAGCCGTGATATTTCCTATATGCTGTCC
>CAZMCJ010000004.1:0-32414 GCA_964564795.1 uncultured Eubacteriales bacterium
TAGGGCAAGGAGTCTCTCCGTCCATATAGATAAGGCGGTCGATAACTTCGTTACCAATAACGCTTTTTTCAATAATTTCCTCGCAGTCGTCCTCTGATACCTTTAGGTATGAGCAATCTTGCGGAAAAATTTTAACAAGTGGACCTTTTTCGCAAAGACCAAAACAACCTGTTTTCTTAACTCCAATTGCATTGCTATCCGTTTCTTTTTCCAAAGAAATTGCAACTTTTAGCCCTTTTTCTTCAATCAAAGCTTTAAGCTTGTCATAAATTGCAAGGGATCCGCCTGCAACGCAGCCGGTTCCGGCGCAAACCATAATCTTTTTCTCTTGTGCATCAAGAGCTTTTTTGTATTCTTCCCTAACAATTTTAAGGGAAATTTCACTAGTTATTTTCATTGCTGTGCTCCTCTCTTAACGTATCAAGCACTTCCCTTGCTTTCGCAGGAGTCATAGCAGCATAAACCTTATTATTAACAGTCATAACAGGGGAAAGACCACATGCGCCAAGGCAAGAAACGGTTTCAACTGTGAAAAGCATATCGTCCGTTGTGTGCTTCTTATCACTAAGGCCTAGCTCTGTTCTGATTGCATTAAGAATAGGAATAGACTTCCTAACGTGGCATGCAGTTCCGTCGCAAATTTTGATAACGTATTTTCCTTTTTCCTCTAGGGAGAAATTCTCATAGAATGTTGCTATACCGTAAATTTTAGCCTCGCTAACATTAAGGGATTTTGCGATATAGGATAGTGCGTCTTGTGGCAAGTAACGGTACTTTTTTTGTACCTCTTGCATAACAGCAATTACAGATGAACCAACTTTTGGATAATTTGCCAAAACACTATCTATAAATGCTAAATCTTCAACTTTAAGCATTTTTTTCTTCCTTCCTTTTTTGTTAATTTTTTATCATATACAGTTATTATACTTTATAATTAATAAAACGTCAATTAAAGGAAATAAAAAATTAGTATAATATTGCACAAATATTTTTTTGTTTTTTGGTTAAAATAACATTTGATATTTTTTTGACAAAAGAGTATTATATGTTTAGAGTACATTGTTAATTTTTTAATTATCAAAGAAAGAAGGAATATAATTATGGCACGCTTTACATTACCAAGGGATTTATACTTTGGAGAAAACGCAATTGACGAGCTTAAAAACCTTAAAGGCTACAAAAAGGCAATCATAGTAACCGGTGGAACATCTATGAAAAAAGGTGGCTTTTTAAAGCAAACTATTGATGCGCTTGAGGCTGCCGGAATGGAAACAAAGCTTTTTGAAGGGGTTGAGCCAGACCCAAGCGTTGAAACTGTTTACGCCGGCGCAAAAGCAATGGTAGATTTTGGCCCTGACGTTATAGTTTCCATAGGTGGCGGCTCCCCTATCGACGCCGCAAAGGCAATGTGGGTTTTCTATGAGTACCCAGAGCTTAAATTTGATGACATAAAGACTCCTTTTACTATGCCAAAGCTAAGAAAAAAAGCTATTTTTGTTGCAATCCCATCAACAAGCGGAACAGCAACTGAGGTTACTGCATTCTCTGTTATCACAGACTACTCAACCAAGATTAAATACCCTCTGGCTGATTTTGAGATAACACCTGATATTGCAATTTTGGATACTAATATTCCACTAACCATGCCTAAGGTTCTAACAGCTCACACAGGTATGGACGCACTAACACACGCTATCGAGGCTTACGTTGCTGCGCTTAAGAATGATTTTACAGACCCTCTTGCTCTTAAAGCAATCTCTATGGTATATGAGAATATGGTTGCATCCTACAACGGCGATAAAGAAGCTCGTGGTCAAGTCCACATTGGTCAATGTTTGGCTGGTATGGCGTTCTCTAACGCACTTCTTGGAATTGTTCACTCCCTTGCACACAAAACCGGTGCGCAATACGAAATTCCACACGGTTGCTGCAATGCAATTATGTTGCCATACGTTATCCAATATAACAGCAAGGTTTGTTTGGATAGATTTGCAGATATTGCTCGCACACTTGGCTTGCCGGGCGGAACAAACAAGCAACTTTGCAACTCTTTGGTTGATGCAATCAGAGCCCTTAACGCAAAGCTTGACATCGCACCAGCATTTAAAGAGATGGGCGTTAAGGAGGACTTCTTCCTTTCAACTGTTGACTTTATTGCTGAAAATGCAGTTGGCGACCCTTGCACAGGCTCCAACCCACGTGCAACCAATTTTGAAGATATGAAAAAGGTTCTTATTTCTTGCTACTATGGCACAGACGTAACATTCTAATCAACACTAAAAATTTGATACATTTTTTATGGCTGGTTCAATTTTTGTACCAGCCATTTTCTATTCCTATAAAATAGCACTTTTTACATTTTTTTATTGTTTTGATTGAAAAATAGAGGTTTTTGTGGTATTCTAAAATATATGCCCAGAAAGGAAATGAACGTGAAATGAACAATCAAAAATTAGCTGACCTACTATTTAAAGATATTACGAAAACCCCCGCTTATTACGAGAAATTATACCCAAAAAGAGAGCTTAAGGAGGGGGCAAAGGTAACAAGAATTGCCCCAAGTCCAACCGGATTTATGCACCTAGGCAACCTTTTTGGCGCAATAGCGGACGAGCGTCTTGCCCACCAAAGCGGCGGTGTTTTTTACCTTAGAATTGAGGATACCGACAAAAAGCGTGAGGTTGAGGGTGGAGTAGAGACAATCTTAAATGTTTTCCACCACTTTGGGCTTAACTTTGACGAAGGCGCAACCCTAACGGGGGACAATGGTGCCTATGGCCCTTACCGCCAACGCCAGCGTGAGGAAATCTACAAAACATTCGCCAAATCACTTGTTGAAAAAGGTCTTGCCTACCCTTGTTTCTGCACCGAGGAAACCCTTACTTCCATGCGCGAAAAGCAGGAGAAGAACAAAGAAAACTTTGGCTACTATGGCAAATACGCCCTTCACAGGGATATGCCAATTGAGGAAGTGGAAAAGGAGCTTGCTGCGGGAACTCCTTATGTTCTGCGCTTTAAGAGCTTTGGAAACACAGATAATAAAGAAAAACACAACGACTTAATAAAAGGATTTATGGAATTCCCAGAGAATGACCAGGACGTTGTTATCCTTAAATCAGACGGTATTCCTACCTACCACTTTGCCCACGTTGTGGACGATTACCTAATGCGCACCACCCACGTTGTTCGTGGGGAGGAATGGCTGGCAACCTTGCCAATCCACCTCCAACTATTTAAAGCTTTGGAAATTAAACCACCAAAATATGCCCACACCGCACAACTTATGAAAATGGACGGCGAGAGCAAGCGCAAGCTTTCTAAACGCAAGGACCCAGAGCTAGCCCTTGATTACTACCACCAAATGGGATACCCTGTTCCATCTGTTATAGAGTATTTGCTAACTCTGCTTAACTCTAACTTTGAGATGTGGCGCATTGCAAACCCTCTTGAGCCCGTTACAAAATTCCAGTTTTCCACTAACAAGATGAGCGTTTCAGGCTCGTTGTTTGACGTTGCAAAGCTTATGGATGTTAGCAAAAACGTTATCTCAGTTTTTACCGCAAAGCAGGTTTACGATTATGTTGTTGAATGGGCTAAGAGCTTTGATATTGACTTTTACCAGCTTTTGACTCGTGATGAAAATTACGCAACAAAGATTTTTGCAATTGGCAGAGGGGGCAAAAAGCCACGTAAGGACATTGCAACTTGGAGTGAGGTTAAGGACTATATGGGATTCTTCTACGACGAATTGTTTATTCCATCCTACGAGTTCCCCTTCAACGTAACCAAAGAGGATGCAATGGATATTTTGAAAAAATACAGTGAAATATATAAGGAAGAAGCGGACACAGGAACGTGGTTCCAAACTATCTGCGATTTATCTGCCGACCTTTCCTTTGCACCGTCTACCAAAGAATACAAAGCGAACCCTGAAAAGTATAAGGGTCACCCCGGCGATGTTAGTATGGTAATTCGTGTTGCCATCTCAGGTCGCCAATCGTCCCCTGATATGTTCGATGTTATGACAATTATGGGGGCGGACAGAGTTAAGCAACGTCTTCAAAGTGCATACGACTACCTTAAAAATTCCTAAAAGTGAAAGGAGCAACTTTAATGCAAATGATTGATTCAAATTTTATAACGGAAATTATTGATAGGGATTTGGAGAAAAACCCTAACCTTAAAATACGCACACGTTTCCCACCAGAGCCAAACGGATACCTCCATATTGGCAGTGCAAAGGCAATTTACATCAGCTATATGTCTGCAAAAAAATATGGTGGCACATTCAATCTGCGCTATGATGATACCAACCCGTCAAGGGAGGATGTCGAGTACGTTAACTCCATCAAAGAGGACCTGTTGTGGCTGGGCGCAGTACCGGACGGCGGAATTTTTTACGGCAGTGACTACTTTAACGAGTGCTACGAGTTTGCAGTTAAGCTAATCAAGGAGGGCAAGGCTTACGTTTGCAACCTTTGTGTGGAGGAGATACGCAACTACCGTGGCACCCTTACAACGCCGGGCAAAAACAGCCCCTACCGTGATAGGAGCATCGAGGAAAACCTGGAGCTTTTTGAGAAGATGAAAAATGGTGACTTTGCTGAGGGAGAGTGTACCCTAAGGGCAAAGATTGATATGGCATCGCCAAATATGAATATGCGTGACCCTGCAATCTACCGAATTGCAAAGGTGCATCACCACCGCCAAGGCAACGACTGGTGCATATACCCGCTTTATGATTATGCACACCCAATCCAAGATGCGCTAGAGGGGATTACACATTCCCTTTGCTCAATTGAGTTTGAGAACCACCGCCCACTTTACGATTGGGTTGTAGATAATATTGGTTTTGAGCATAAGCCACACCAGTACGAATTTGCTCGCCTTAACGTTACCAAAACTGTTATGAGCAAGCGCTACTTGCGTGAGCTTGTGGAGAAGGAATATGTGGACGGGTGGGACGACCCAAGAATGCCAACCCTTTGTGGGCTACGCCGCAGGGGCTACACCCCTTCCTCCCTTTTTGAGTTTGTGCGTCGTGCAGGCGTTTCCAAGGCTTACTCCGTTGTTGATGTTGCCCTTTTGGAGCATTGTATACGTGACGAGCTTAACACAAATGCCGACCGCAAAATTGTGGTTTTGGATCCTCTTAAGGTTACCATTACCAATTACCCAGCGGATAAATGCGAGTATTTTAGTATTTCCAATAACCCAAATAATCCGAACGCTACAAGACGCGAGGTTCCATTCACCGGCGAAATTTTTGTGGAGCGTGCTGACTTCTGCGAGGCTCCTGTTGGCAAGTTCTTCCGCCTAAAGCCAGATGGCGAGGTACGCTTGATGGGTGCATATGTAATAAAATGCAACGAAATTATAAAGGACGAAAATGGTGAGGTTGTGGAGCTGCGTTGCACCGCCGACCTTGAAACCGGAGGGAAAAACCCAACCGACGGCAGAAAAATCAAGGGTACAATTCACTGGGTTAGCTCCTCGCATTGCGAAGATATCACCGTTAATATGTATGATTATCTATTTACCGTTGATGATTTTTCTAATCTTAATGAGGGGGAGAGTTATCTTGATTACCTCAACCCACAAAGTTTAGTTACCCTTAAAAATTGCAAGGCAGAAAAATCAATATCCGACACAAATAGTGGGGATAAGTTCCAGTTTGTGCGCAATGGCTACTTCTGCAAGGATACCAAAAATGAAAACACCTTTAACCTGATCGTAGGTCTGAAAGATAGTAAGTAAATTTTTATTATTTGATGGAGTTTTTCAGAGATTGTTTATATTATGTGAGGTGTGAAAGAATGAAGCACAGGCTTAAACTAATTCTTAAAATGACTATAGTTCTAATTTTGGGCGTTTGGATTCTTTCTAAAATTCCTTTCAGTCAAGATATAAACAGGGAGATTTCTGCACATATCTATGAAAACGGAGTGATAGCAGGCGAAACTACTGTTATAATAGATGGAGAAAAAAGCAACTATCTGTTTACCAAAGAGGAAAACTATTTTGGCAAATTCCATATACTTTCCTATGAAAAAACAGGCAGAGAAAATATGAAAGCAAAAATTAAGTGGGTTGATGAGCCAAATACACAGCGACTGTTTTACTTTCAAAATGCCACATTCCCCGATATGGATATATTATGGACAATCCTTATAAATGAAGAAATGACACAGTTTGCTCTTATGCTCAAAGATGGTACTGTAATTGCAACATCTGATGAATTATTTAAGCTCTATACTAAATATATTTCTTATGATAATAATTCTGGGTCTATATCTGTTACCGGTAACATTCCTAAATTTTAAATGGAATAGCAAAACTCATACTATTTATTTCTAGGTTTTTAGATGTTTCTAAATCTAATCTTTAAATTATAAAACCCTCACAGATAATAATCTGTGAGGGTTTTATCCTTATTATTCTTAAATTAACCCTATGACACAATTCAATACCCCAGTCTATTTTTCAGTGCTTACACCATTAGGTCAAGGGAAAACTCTTTTTTAAGAAGTGTGTACACCTTCTCGAGTGGCATACCCACAACGTTGTTATAGCACCCATCAATTTTGGTAACAAAAAGCCCACCAACTCCTTGTATTCCGTAGCCGCCTGCCTTATCATAAGGCTCACTCAGGCTAATATATTTCTCAATCTCAGCATCAGAAAGCTCCCTAAAATGCACCACCGTTTCGCAATAATCAAGCGCCACCTTGTCCCCCCCCTTGCAAATAGCAATCCCGCTAAAAACGCTGTGGCTCTTGCCGCTCAAAAGGGTAATCACCCGCCTTGCGTCCTCTTTATCCCGTGGTTTGCCCAAAATCTCTCCCTTGCACAACACCATAGTGTCGCACCCTATCACAATATCGTTTTCGCTTCCTTTATAGGACTGAGCCTTCTTTTTGGCAATCTCCATCACAATCTCATTCGGGGGCAATGTTTCGTCAAAGCTCTCGTCCACATCACTCACAAACACCTCAAACTTAATGTTTAGGCGCTCCAGCATCTCAATTCTCCTGGGCGATTTGCTCGCCAAAATTATCCTATCTCCCACTTGAGCCGAACCCCCCGTCACCACGTTGTGTATAACTTAGCTCGTCTGACGGGGTCAAACTTCCACGTAAATATGGCAGCAAAACCCCTTGAGCCACCCTGTCCATCGGCATTACGGTGTAAGGTGCTTTGGAGGAATTAAGGAGCGCCACCATAATTTCACCTCGGTAGTCGTTATCAATCACCCCAACACAGTTTGGCAGGGTAATGCCGTGCTTTATTCCTAGCCCACTACGTGGGAACACAAAAAGTGCCACATTTTTCTCCATTATTTCAATGGTTATGCCTGTTGGGAAAATTTTTGTTTCCCCGGGCAAGATTGTTACTTCTTCCTTTATATCCGCAACCAAATCAAATCCGGCACTGCCATCGCTTGCGTAAGCGGGCATATTTTTGTGGCTGCCTACAAATTTAACTAAAACATCCATTATAACACCCCTTTATAGTAAAGCCCCCTTGTAAAATCGCCACTCATCGGCTCGTAGCCACCCTTGTATTGGTGGATTATGTTTGCAATTTCAGAAGCACACTCATCTGTGAAGGAAAGTACGATGTAGTGTGGCTTTAACTGCTTGTAATCATCGTGCTTGTCCGCCAGATAAACTGGGTGTGAGTTAAACATCTCGTTTCGGCACCCAAAGGCACTCTTAACAAGCAAATCCTCACCCATTCTGTCTGTTAGGTAGGTGTTTTCCTCACACTTTTTGCACCCTAAAAAGCTCTTTTCCACCACACAATTTTGCGTTATCATCAGTGACATTTTGCCGTAAACATAAATTTGCATGGGCATTTCCCCACCCATTTTTTTTATTTGCGGGTAGGTTAGCTCAATTGACGGGGTGAATTCACTTAGACCAATTTTTGCGTACTCCATTTTGCCGATAGGGCTGAAAATATTTAAGGAATAATCACCAACAGCCCTCAAACCAAGGCTTTTAGCAAGGCTTATCGCCCCAATGTTTCCACACAGCGCACTTTTTGCGCCAAAGCTTATCCACCTCTTTAGCAGAGCAACAATCTCGCCCTCCTCACGGGTGAAATAAATGCGTGGGATAATGGGGATAATTTCACACTCAAATTCCTTGCCTTCCACTCCTTCAATTTCCTCAAGCGGCAAATAAACTCGTGCAATCCCCTTTAAATTTTGTGGAATTTGGGTAGCGGTTAGCACTCTTAAGGCAATTTTCTCCTTCTCACTCCCCACTTTTTTCTCCGTCTGCACTTCATATGGTACAAATTCATATTTTTTCGTTGCAATCCTTTTTTCGTCAATTTGTAAAAGCACGCTTCTTCTTAGCTCATTTATGTGGGAAAGTGGTAGGCTTAGCCCCTCTTCGATTTCGCACTTTATTTCTAGCACTTCGTATGGTGTTCCCCCAACTTTACCTAGCTGAGCCGCCACCTTTTCGCTATTTATTGGCGCATTAATTGCAACTTCAGGCACATTTCCAAATACTTTTGCGCTGTTTCCATCAACATCAACTGCGGTTATCTCTATATTTTGTCCACCTTTTATGGTGGCACTAAATTTTATTCCTACACGTTTTACAGGGTTTTTTATTGCACTTTCCAAGGTATTTTGCTTTAAAAGCTTTCTATATTTCTCTTCGTTCTCATTGTTTATTTTAATACCAAACATACCTTTTCCAATTTTATCCGCCAAATACCCGCTTGTAAAACCACTGCGGGAGAACATAGTTGCAAGGTTTTCCATCTCCTCCTCAGTTGGTGGCTCTCCGCTTGCCAAAAGGCTTTCGTACGTTTTTGTGATAAGCCTAACGTATTCGCTGCGCTTCATCCGCCCCTCAATTTTAAGGGAGGCAACGCCAATTTCCTTTAGCTCGCTTATATATCTTGTTGTTTCCAAATCCTTAAGGCTAAGTGGATACCCATCGTTATAGGGTAGCCTACAAGGTTGTGCACATTTGCCACGGTTGCCACTCCTGCCCCCTAAAAACGCACTAAAATAGCACTGTCCAGAGTAACTCATACACAGTGCGCCATGGATAAATACCTCAATCTCCACATTTGAGTTTTCACAAATGTGCCTAATCTCTGTTATTGGAAGTTCCCGTGCCAAAACAACACGGCTAAATCCCAGTCTCTCGCACTCTTGCACACCCCTTAGGTTGGTAATGCTCATCTGGGTTGATGCGTGTATCTTCATACCGGGCAGAGTTTTTTTGATTATATTCATAACGCCAATGTCTTGCACAATTATTGCATCCACTCCAATTTCCCCTGCTAGTTTCAGGGTTTTGCATAGCTCCTCCACTTCTATTTCCTTAACCAGGGTATTTACCGCAAGGTAAAATTTAGCCCCATAAAGGTGGCAAAAATTAACCCCCTCTATAAGCTCCTCCTCGGTAAAATTTTTCGCCTCGCTCCTTGCGCTAAAGGCACTGTATCCTCCATAAATTTCGTCCGCACCACTTAAAACCGCAGCCTTAAGGCTGTCGAGAGACCCCGCAGGGGCAAGTATTTTAGTAATATTTTTCATTTATTTCTTCCTTGCAAGTTCATTTTTTATTGTTGTCAGCTCTGTGCGCAAACGCATAATCTCCCGCTTCATCTCATCTATCACTTTATCATTGTTCAAAATTATCTTGTCTTTATCGCTAAGCTGGTCGTCAACTATTTTTATAAGCTCATCATTTTTTGTCAGCTTATAACACATATTAATTGCTGTTAAAATGCTAAGCTTCATTTTGGTAACGTTTTTTACATTAGCACGCACCTCGTCCATTTCTTTATTCAAGTTTTTTTCAAGTGCCGCCATAAACTCCACGCTCTCTTTTGTTACAATTGGATATTCATCGCCGCCAATATTAAGAATAATTTTATTTGAAACCATAGTGCCACCCCTTTTATAAAAATTAATACGCACATTTATTATACAACCTTTTTTCCTTTTGAGCAATAAAAAAGGCTTCTAAAGAAGTATTTTAAGGTAGCCTTTTTTGAAACTCATTTGCAGCAAGTTAATAATTAAAAATTTAAACGCAGAACTTTCCTATTTGTTATAAAAAAAGAGCACCCATAATGGGTGCTCTTTTAAAAATCATCTAATTATTCGAACATTTTGCCAAACTTAACAAGATACTCGTACTTATCTGCCGCATTTTTCTCAGCTTCAGCAAACAATACTTCTGCCTTTTCTGGGAATTGACGTAGAAGTGAGCTATAACGAACTTCGTTCATTATGAAATCCTTATAAGATGCAGATGGTGCTTTTGAATCCAATTGGAATGGGTTCTTGCCTTGTGCCTTTAGGCGTGGGTCAAATCTGAACATATTCCAATAACCAGCAGCAACTGCGTTCTTGATAACCTTTTGTGTATCTGTCATACCGCCTCTGATACCATGGCTGATACATGGAGCATAACCGATAACAAGAGATGGACCATGGTAGCTTTCAGCCTCTTTCAAAGCCTTAACTGTTTGAGCGTAGTCAGCACCCATAGCAATGTGTGCAACATAAACGTAGCCATAAGACATAGCCATTTGAGCTAGATCCTTCTTCTTGATTGGCTTACCACCAGCAGCAAACTGAGCAATCGCACCAGTTTGAGTTGATTTAGAAGCTTGACCACCGGTGTTGGAGTAAATCTCTGTGTCGTAAACCATAATGTTAACGTCCATACCAGATGCGATAACGTGGTCAAGTCCACCGAAGCCGATGTCATATGCCCAACCGTCGCCACCGAATATCCAGAAGGACTTCTTAGCTAGGAATTCTTTTTCCGCCAAAATCTCTTGTGCCGCTGCGCATCCGCAAGCTGTTAGTGCATCAACCAGTTCAACTGTTGGTTGTGCGTTATCATCTGCGCTGTTGAATGTTTCAAACCACTTAGCAGCAGCTGCAACAACAGCCTCAGTAGCGTTTCCGCTCTCAACAAGAGCATTAATCTTCTTAACTAGTCTATCTCTAATTTGGTTTGCGCCTAGGTACATACCCAAACCGTACTCAGCGTTATCCTCAAATAGGGAGTTAGACCAAGCAGGACCAAAGCCCTTGTGGTTAGTTGTGTATGGAGTTGAAGGTGCGCTGCCGCCCCAGATTGAAGAACAGCCTGTTGCATTAGCAATATACATTTTATCACCATAAAGTTGAGTGATAAGCTTAGCGTATGGTGTTTCACCACAACCTGCACAAGCGCCGGAGAACTCAAGCAATGGTTGTTTGAATTGAGAGCCCTTTACAGTTGCAACTGCGAATGGAAGCTCCTTAACTGCAACGTTATCAACGTCTGTTGCGTAGTTGTAGCACTCTTGTTGTGGCATTTGTGTTGCGATTGGCTCCATAACCAGTGCCTTATTCTTTGCTGGGCAAACGTTAGCACAGTTTCCGCAACCGGTACAGTCAAGAACTGTAACAGCAACACCGAATTGGTACTCTTCACAGCCTTTACCAGTCATCTTCTTAAGCTTCATTGCCTCTGGCGCTTTAGCTGCTTCGTCAGCAGTTAGAACAACCGGACGGATAGCTGCGTGAGGACAAACATAAGAACATTGGTTACATTGGATACAGTTTTCAGGAATCCAGTTTGGAACGTCAACTGCAATACCACGTTTCTCGTATTTAGAAGAACCTTGATCCAAAGTTCCGTTTTCTCTACCTGTGAAAGTAGAAACAGGAAGCTTGTCGCCTTGTTGTGCGTTGCAAGGGATAAGGATATTCTTAACATATGCTGGGATATTAGCATCATCAACCTTTGGAGCATCAGTTGCAGTTGCCCAGTCAGCAGGAACAACAATCTCATTGATGTTCTTGTATCCTTGCTCGATTGCAGCGTGGTTCATATTAACAATCTTTTCGCCCTTAGTGCCGTAAGATTTAACAACAGCATCCCTCATATACTCAGCTGCTTTTTCGAAAGGAATAACGTCAGCAATTTTGAAGAAAGCACTTTGCAAAATCATATTAGTCTTGTTGCCAAGGCCAAGCTCTTTTGCGATAGCGATAGCATCAACAGTGTAAACTGAGATGTTGTTCTTTGCGATGAAGTTCTTCATTGTTGCAGGAAGGTTAGCACTTAGCTCGTCAACATTCCATGCACAGTTTAGAAGGAACTTGCCGTTTGGCTTCAAATCTTGAACCATCTCATATTTATCAACATAAGAAGGGTTGTGACAAGCAACAAAATCAGCCTTATTTATTAGGTAAGTTGATTTGATTGGCTTAGAGCCGAAACGAAGGTGAGAAATTGTTACACCACCGGACTTTTTAGAGTCATATGCAAAGTAAGCTTGTGCATACAAATCAGTGTGGTCACCGATGATTTTGATGGAGTTCTTGTTAGCACCAACAGTACCGTCAGAACCAAGACCCCAGAACTTACAAGCGATGTTACCCTTAGCAGATGTGTCAACACTCTCAGCTCTTGGTAGAGAAAGGTTAGTAACGTCATCTTCGATGGATAGAGTAAAGCCGTTCTTAGGGTTTTTATTATCAAGGTTAGCATATGCAGCAATAATATCAGCAGGAAGAGTGTCTTTAGAACCAAGACCGTATCTACCACCAATAATCTTAGGAGCATTTTCTTGGCCAAAGAAAGATGTGCAAACATCTAGGTAAAGTGGCTCGCCCAATGCGCCAGGCTCCTTAGTTCTATCAAGAACAGCTATGCTCTTAACAGTTGAAGGAACAGCCTTAAGGAATGCATCCTTAGGGAAAGGTCTGTAAAGGTGAATCTTAACAAGACCAACCTTTTCGCCCTTATCAAGCATATAGTCAATAGTTTCTTCAATAGTTTCGCAAACGCTACCCATAGCAACAAGAACCTTAGTTGCATCCGGTGCGCCATAGTAGTTAACTAGCTTGTAATCAGTACCGATTTTAGCGTTAACTTGGTTCATATAATCCTCAACAACTGCTGGGATTTCATCATAGAATTTATTGCATGCTTCTCTTGCTTGGAAGAAGATGTCAGGGTTTTGCGCACTACCTCTTAGCACTGGGCGCTCTGGGTTAAGTGCATTTTTTCTGAATGCTGCAAGAGCATCTTTATCAACCATCTCATCTAGGTCTTTGTAATCCCAAACTTCGATTTTGTTAATCTCGTGGGAAGTTCTAAATCCATCAAAGAAGTGAAGGAAAGGAACTCTGCCCTTTATTGCTGCCAAGTGAGCAACTGCGCCTAAATCCATAACCTCTTGTGGGCTATTGGAGCAAAGCATAGCAAAGCCTGTTTGACGACAAGCCATAACGTCACTATGGTCACCAAATATAGAAAGTGCATGGGAAGCTAGTGCTCTTGCGCTACAGTGAATAACGCCGGGAAGAAGCTCACCTGCTATTTTATACATATTTGGAATCATAAGAAGTAGACCTTGAGAAGCTGTGTAGGTAGTAGTTAGTGCACCCGCTGCCAATGAACCGTGTACAGTTCCTGCTGCGCCTGCCTCTGATTGCATTTCAACAATCTTAACTGTTTGATCGAAAATATTCTTTTTGCCTTGTGATGCCCAAACGTCAGACACCTCTGCCATAACTGAAGATGGTGTTATTGGGAAAATTCCTGCAACATCTGTAAGTGCATAAGACACCCACGCAGCTGCATTATTTCCATCCATGGTTTTCATTTTTCTTGCCACTTTGTATTCCTCCTTGATTTTTATATATCTTTTTTTTAAAAAGCTAAATATACCTACTTAATTTTATCACTTTTTCCATACTATGTAAAGGTTATTTATTAAGTAAATATTAATATTTCGTGAAAATTTAAACAATTTTGCATTAATACAAATTTATTCAAAAAAATCTGTCTTCTTGCACATATTAAATGCAATTCCCTCTACCCGTCAATCTCCAATGTTTTTATCCTTCGCCACAAACTCGTTGTTGATATGCCTAAATATTTAGCCGTTTTTAGTTTCGATGCACCATTTGCCTTTAAAGCGGCTGTTATAATTTCCTTTTCGTACTGGTTCATAAGCTCCGCCAAATTGGTTTGGATTGCACCCTCCTCCATATTATTGCCATTCATTGCGTTGTTTTTAAGCTTAATTGGCAAGTATATTTTCTTAATTTTTGTATCTGTGCCTATTATCATAAAGATGTTCTCTATTACGCTGTGTAGCTCACCTATGTTGCCTTTCCAGTTATATGAACAAAGCATTTCAATTGCATCTTGGTCCACTGTCTCCACAAATTTTCCATAATTTTTGTTGAGCCTTCGTATAAAATACTCCACAAAAAGAGGAATATCCTCTTTAATTTCCCTAAGTGGTGGCAAGTGCAAAATACCTTTAGAAATCTCATTATAGATTGTTTGAGCGAATGTTTTGTTTTGTTGCATTTCGTTTATGCGTTGACTATCTGCGCAAAAAATCCTAACATCAACCTTAATTTTCTTACGGCTTCCAATTCTTGAAACCTCACCACTTTGGATAACCTTTAAAACCTTGTTTTGCATATCCATATCAAGCTTGTGAATTCCGATTATTAGCAGTGTCCCACCGTTTGCCTCCTCAAAAGCGCCTGAGCTACCTCCCCTTTTAACACCTTTGAATATTGCGTCCTCATAGCCGAAAAAGGTGCTCTCTATAAGTGTTTCATCAATTGTTCCACAATTAACCGTTATGAATGGCTTATGCCAACGCTCACTTGCATTATGCATTGCTCCTGCAAAGGTTTCCTTCCCGGTACCCGCCTCTCCAATTATCAAAACGTTGTCATCTGTTTTTGCCAGTGCAACAGCTGTTGCAATAATCTGTTGCTTCTTGGGCGATTTTGTAATTATATCGTTAAATGTAAAGCGTGCAATTTTGTTCTTCCTTATTTCGTCAATCAGCTTCTGGCGAGATTGCACCGTGTCATCATTGTTAAAACCGAAACCAAAATTAGGGCTAAGTGGAATTCTTATTGCTCTTGAGCCAACAATATAATTGGACTCACCAATAACAGCAACTCCGTCCTCCATTGCCTTTTTAGCCGCATCGCTCTCTTTGCCTATAAACTCATCACTAATCTCCCCTTTAGAGTTAACAGAATGTGTGCGCACCCCTTTTGCATCAAACATAACTGCATCACCACCAGTTATTTTTGAAATGTGTGGCAACGCATCTGATATTATATTAAAAAGCTTTTTCTCATAGCTTGAGAAACATTCTTTATGTCCGCCAATAATGTAATCACCAAATGGAATAACCCACATTACATCATCGCTTTTAAAGGGTGACTTTATCTGACCCGCAAAGCCACCTTCGATTATTTTTTTTGCGCCATTTAGCCTGTTTATTTTACCATTTTTGACCGCCTCGCCACTCGAATCCATAGCAACTATAAAGTTGCCATGCTTATCCCACAATGCGCTATATCCACCTTGCGCCTTTGCAATATTGGCTATCAGCTCAAGCATCGCATGTAACATTTTTATTCACCCCATTACCTATATAACACATTTAGAATGAAATGTCCAGCCACTCCGGAATCTTCATTATTATCTCGTCCACGCACACAACTGCGCCCTTTATTACGCCATCATTATAAAGTTTTTCCGCAACTGTATATCCATTCAAAACTGCCTTTAGCTTGCTTTCTTTTGATAGTTTTCCCACCTTTACCGTCACAACCTGTCCCCTAATATCAGTGCCTTCGTCAATCTCCTCAGCAAAGCAGCGCACAATATTTTCGTCGTCGCAATCAGTCATATTTGCAATATAAGTTGCGCAACCATCTGCAACCGATGCCTTATCCGCAAAGACGCTAACGAAGGTGGCAATACCCTTGGAGAAGCTTCGTCCACTCATTCCACTGGTGCAAATACCACAAATTTCGTCCTCTTTTTTTATGCAAATCACCATTTTGCCACCATCTTTAAAGGGTATTCCAACCTTTATGGGTGTTTCTTCTGTGTTATAAATTGCAATGTCGCCACCATTGTTAATAATTACCTTTGTTGCTCCCAAGCTCCCCCCTATTTCAGCACCGTATTCGGAAAAGGAACCTGCAACCGCGCCCAATGTGTTAAGCTCATCATAGCCCGTTTTTGCAACACCCGTAATCATTTTATTGAGTACAGTTGGTAGTTTTTCATTTGGCTCTTTAAAGGTTCGCATTTCTTTTAGCATATTAACAAAAGGTGTTAGCCGATTAAATTCGGCTAACACACAATTTGCGACAACGCAAGATATTTCGCTGTTTTTAACACCATCTACAAAGCAATCAATAGCCATTTGTATAGGCCCGTAATCCAAAAAAACACGATTATCTTCCAGTATCTTTATCATATTTATTTACCAAGTTGCTTCAAAAGCTCTTCTTTTGTGATGATGTTTGCCTTGTGGCCGCCTAGCTCTATATACTTCTCTTTTGTCATAGTATATTCGATTGGGGCAACCGTTGCAGGTGTTGGCACCCAAGTGATTGGGTCTTCAATCATCTTAGAAACGTCAACCATAAAGTTGATTCCGCCACCCGGCAAGATGAATACAGGAACACCTGCAATAGACATTCTAACCTCGTCGTTATGCACAGCCTCAGTTAGCTTTTTAGGGTAAGTTGTGACACCCGCCCTTGCGCTACCACCCGTACCACCTGTGTAAATAACGGAAACAGAAGATGTCTCACAAGTTTCTGTTATAAGGTCTGCAACCGCTCTAACTTCAGGGGTCATATCAATTTCCTTAACGCTTCCATCTTCTTGGATTTCCAAAAGTCCCGCTTTTCTGCCTGTTGTCTCTGTTACAAGAATTTTCATTCCCGCTTTTGCAATGCTCATATCTACGCTAACAACCGCATCAATAGGGTTTGAAACCTCTGTTCCGCCCCAGCCGTGGCCTTGCTTACCAAAGTATCTGCCCCTTGTGCTCTTTGTTCCATATGGCACAACTCCGCTGTACTTCATGCCAACCTCTGCGCCTGCCAAATGCTCAGACAGAAGACCGATAACGTGGTAGTCAAGCACGATAACCTCGTCAACAACCTTGCTCATTGCGCTTGCGAACATTCCAACTGTTGCGCTACCACAACCAACACGCATAACATCTTCCTCTTGGCCGTCAATAACAGGCTTGTGCCCTTGTTGCAATTCCATTTTGGAACCACCGTCCACCTTTAGGGTAACACGTCTACCATTTGCAAGGTCAACAATTGTTTTTGCAACTATAAATCCGTCATTACCATGGCTTAGAAGATTTGCGCCGCCAATTGTAAGCATTTTGGAGCCATACTCCTCAGTTGTAATCATACCAACGATTTTGCCGTCTCTTTTAACCTTTGCACCCTCTTCTCCAATGTGGAAGTTGGTGTCTATCTTAACTTTAACTCCGCTGTAACTTAGTGGTGCTTCTGTTACAACTGTTACAACGTCAACTGATTTTTGGTTTTCCTCAACAATGTATGGAGCCGGACGGCAGCAAGGATAGCTTGTTCCACTACCAACCGCTGTTGTGATTGGCTTAACCGGCAATGAATCCTTAACGGTTTCCTTAATATTGGACTCAGTAACAAGGGGTCTGTTCCTTATTATTTCGCCATTTATGTTTGTATAGCGTGTGCAAGCTCCCTTGCACCCCTCTGGGATTGTGCAGCGAACTGGGCAATGTGTGCATACTTCGGAGCCTTTAACATCTTCAACCGTTTTGGTTATTGATTTAAATGGGCAAACTCTTGCACAAATTCCGCAAGAAACGCAGTTGTCCTTAGTATATGCAAGCTTTTCTCTGACTTCAATTGCATCTAGTGGACAGTTTTTAACGCAAATAGAACAGCCTTTACAGGTGTCTAGGTTAATGTTTATCATAAAATGTTCTCCTTACAATTACTTAGTAGCTTTTCTTGTTGCCGGTGGTGTGTTTCTGCTTGCCCCATACATCACCTTACCATCAATAATAGCCATAGAGATACCTGTGATGTCGCCAGCCTCAAGAGCCTCCAGTGCAGTTTTGCCAACAGAGCCAAGTGGTGCGTCCATTATAACAAAGTCAGCCTCTTTGCCCTCAGCAATGATACCAACGTTTAAGCCATAAACCTTTGCAGTGTTACCTGTTGCACAGCAGATTGCTTCAGCTGCGCTGATATCCGTTTGTGATGCAACATATGCAATGTTTCTTAGAATACCAAGTGGGATTATGCCAGTTCCTGATGGAGAGTCATTACCCATAATCAGTCTGTCAATTGCACCTGCTTTTTTGATTTGGTTGCAAGCATATTGCATAATCTTAAAGTTACCGCATTGAACAATCTCAAGCGCCATCTTAGTTTCATTAATTAGCCTATCAACTTCCTCCGTACCGATAGAAGTGGGTCCACCATTGACGTGGGAAACAACGTCTGGGTCTGTATCAATAACCATTTGTGCAGTTACTGTGCTAGAGCCTGGGATTGAAGTTCCGCCCGTGTGCATTTGAACTTTAAATCCATATTTTCTTGCCCACTGAATCATTTGGTTTGCTTCCTTAGGGTCCTTAACGGAGCCAAGCCCAATTTCGCCAACAATAAAGCAGCCCTCTTTTGCCAAATCCTCAAAGTCCTTCTCAACAAGGCCTTTTTCCAAAATAAGCGCACCACCATGCAGTTTAACACCACCCGGACGAGCATTTTGGGAAGACTTGTGGCAAACAAGTGCCAATGCCTTTGTGCCGGATGCGTCCTTTGGTCTGCCTGGTGTGTGTGGCTCTCCTGCGGAAATCATTGTTGTTACACCGCCATGAAGGGAGCTATCTATATAAGATATTATGCTTTGACGTGGTGAAAAATCCCCCAAAACAGGGTGAACGTGTGAATCAATAAATCCTGGTGTTACCGTTGTGCCGTTAGCGTCGATAGTTTGCTCAACCGCTACCCCAGATAGGATATCCTCGCCACCTATTTTAACAATTTTGCCGCCGTCAATCAAAATAGTAGTTGCATCCAAAATTGGGTTTTTAATATCACCGGATACAAGGGTGCCAATATTTTTAATAGCAATCATCTTTGGTTCCTCCACTTTCTTTTTAAAAATGTATTATAGTGTTACAAATTCGTCCTCTAACTTGCCAAAGTCGCCAAGGCCAACAAGCTCGTTGAAGTCTGGGAATGTAATCATTGTGTCCATACTTGTTTTTGTGGTACCGTCCTCTTTTAGCTTGTTCATCAGTGTGAACATTGCCTTTGCAGTAACGTAAGTTGATGCAGTTGGGTAGATAACAAGGGAATATCCGATTTCCTCAAGCTCCTTGTTTGTTGGCATTGGTGTTCTGCCACCTTCAACCATATTTGCAAGAGTTGGCTTTGTGATAGCCTTGTGAACCATCTCCATCTCCTCTTTGCTCTCAACGCTTTCAACGAAGATTATGTCTGCCCCTGCAGCTTCGTATGCCTTAGCACGTCTGATAGCTTCCTCTATGCCGTGGTTTGTGCGTGCATCTGTTCTTGCAATGATGCAAAAATCAGGGTCTTTTCTTGCGCTAACCGCAGCTTTGATTTTGCCAACCATTTCTTCCATAGAAATAACCTTGCGCCCAGCCATATGCCCACATCTCTTTGGTGCAATTTGGTCTTCCAACTGAATTGCCGCAACACCTGCCGCTTCGTATTCCTCAACGGTTCTCATAACAGTTATAGCGTTGCCAAATCCGGTATCTCCGTCCGCAATAACAGGAACATCAACAGATGTAACCATCTTTCTTGCTCTGTCTAGCATCTCGCTCATGCAAAGTAGCCCAATATCAGGTTTGCCAAGTGCGCTCGCCGCTTGTCCATAACCGGTCATATACACTGCTTTGAACCCGCATTTTTCAATAACCCTTGCCGTTAATGCATCGTGTGCACCCGGAGCCACCAAAATTTCCTTATCTGCCAATAATTGTCTTAATTGTGTTGTCTTTTTCATAGAACCTCCCAAATTTTTTATAGTTTAAAGTCGTCTTTTAATACATTAAATCCGTAATTTTTATCAACCTGTGCTATGACGCCGCCTGTGTATAAAATGTAATTTTTATCAATGATGACATTGAATTTAGTGGGTAGCAATGAAATACCCTTATTTTTAAAGGCGTTTCTTATAATGCTCTCACTCTCCTCTTTATCCCTGTTTGCAAACATACCACCAACTGCAATAACTGTTTTAACATTGCGTAAATCCCTGCCAATTGGCATACCGTCCCGCACACCTGTTACCGGGTCTGGCGTTGTTGCAATGTAGCCTGCGTGGCGCTTTATGGCAACCTCCACCGCTGTTTGGGCAAGCATCGTGTCAAAATCATATTCCTTTTTATTTTGTGGAAGATAGCGCGTGTTTTCCTCCACCATCTCACAATAGTTTGCAAATTGCTCTGTAATTTCATCGTCCTTAATACCATTTTTAGCAAGAATCATACGTGGGCTGACTGTGCCTGTAACCCCTGTTGCGCTAACACGCATTCCAAGGTTACCCTCCACCGTCCTAAAGGACATCTGGCGGTAGTTGCCAACAACAAGCCCAATTTCCTCGTCCTCCATATCCTCGTACTCGGGAATTACCGAGTGGACATCGGTGGTTGCACCACCCAAATCAATAACAAGGATATCACCAATACCCTCGTTTTCATCAACACCCCTTGCAAGTATTTCGCTTGCAAGGAGCACCGCACCCGGAGTTGGGATAATTTTGTCGTTTGTGATTTGGGTTGTTAAAACATCAAGCCCTTTTGCCTTTGTGATTTGCTTGATAAACTCCCTGTGGATTGCCTCCCTTGCATCGTCCACCAGTAGCTTATGGATTGTCGGCATTATGTTTGGCACACGAACATATGGCACGCTACCCTCTTTAAGGATTTTTGCAACCTTGCTTTGCGCCGCAACATTACCTGCAATTAAAACCATGCTTTTAACATTGCTTTGGACAATAAGGTGTGCATTTTCAACTATAGAGGTTTCGTCGCCATAGTCAGTCCCCCCCGCAAGCAAAATAATATCGGGCATAATCTCTTTTAAAATCTCAATCCTATATTCAGG
The DNA here is from genome assembly GCA_964564795.1 of uncultured Eubacteriales bacterium. Taxonomy (GTDB): domain Bacteria; phylum Bacillota; class Clostridia; order Oscillospirales; family RGIG577; genus CAZMCJ01. Next base: position 20,990 of record CAZMCJ010000004.1, read on the forward strand.
TGGATTTTCACTTGAGATAATCTCCAAAATTTTTGCACCGCTGTTCATAGCAACCGCTGCCGCCGCCTTGCCTGTTACACGTGCCATATACCCCATCGCAACCATTCTAAGCCCACCCGCAGCACTAGATGAGGACAAAACGTGCTTTGCACTAATCTCGCTAATATTTAGCTGATCGCACAATAGCTTTTGCCCGTCCCTAATACCTAGGTAAACATTTTCAAGTGTTGTTGGGGTTGCGGCACTTGCCATAAGCTTGTAATCCTTAAAAACTCTTTGCTTTGTATAGGTGCTGCCTATATCAATAACCAAATAATCAAACATTTATCTCACCGTATAAACATTACCGTCCATAATTCTTCTTGCCGTTCTGTTTATTTCTGCTCTTGTTAGTTTCCAGCCATCATTTTCTTTTTCAGCGGTAACGTTTAGTGCAATTACCCCTGCTGGGTGACCGATTTTGATTTCCACATCTCCGCCCCTGTTTTTTGCAACCATTGCTTCATTTACAATGCTGCCCTCAATCCTAGCTGCTGCGCCTGTGCAAACCGTTGCAGTTCCTGCATAAGTTTTATGCACAACTTGCATAAACAATAGTCTTGATACAAAGTCAATATCGCTTTCTTTAATAACTTTTCCCTTTGTAAAGTCCTTATATTCCCTCGCCTCGGAGATAACAGCAATCATTGGGAAAGCTGGGATTTCCTTAACTGCGTCCTCCCAATTTTCTATAAGCCCCATCTTAACTGCGCCCTTTGCCCTAATTTCCTCCAAGGTTTTAAGTAGCTCCTTGTTTTCATCAATTTGCGCAGGTGTTTCAATCCCTGTCATATTAAGGTCCTTCGCCCTTACAAAAACAACTGGGTTTGCAGCGTCAACCAAGGACGCCTCAATCTCACCGTAGCCCTCAACTTCAATCTTATCAATTGCATTTCCTGTTGGAAGTAGTTTTCCTGTTGCAGCGCCTGCAGCATCGGAGAAGTCAATAACAACCTCTGACCCTTTTCCCGGAACCCCTGCAATTTCGTAGTCGCCTGTTACCTTTGCCTTGCCGTTTACAACCTCAACCTTTTCAACAAGAAGCTTTCCTGTGTTTGTGTTGTTAATTATAACGTTTGTGTATGGCTCTGTTACTGTTACAAGCCCTTCGTCAACCGCAAACGGTCCAACACCGGCGGAGATGTTTCCGCAGTTGCCCGAGTAATCGATTGTTGGCGCACTGTATGATACTTGACCGAAAGTATAGTCAATATCCGCATCTTCCCTTGTTGATTTGCCAATTATTGCAAGCTTGCTTGTTAGTGGGTCTGCTCCGCCCAAACCATCAATTTGGCGGATATCAGGGCTGCCAAAAATTTTAAGGATAAGCTCATCTCTTTCCTTTTGGTCCTTTGGCAAGTTCTCCTCTTTAATGTAAATTCCTTTGCTAGTGCCGCCCCTCATTATAACAACGGGTGTCTTAATTTGTTCCATCTTTATTGTCCTCCTTTAATGTAACTTACTTTGTTAGTTGTGCTTCCATCCACTGCACTTGCTTTGCAACGTCTGTGCCCGGTCCGAAGAATGCATCAACACCAAGGAACCCTGTTCCTTCGTCCTTCATCTTCTTTTCATACATAGCGTGCTCTTCTTCTTTTTCTGCAATTCTGCCGCCCGCAAATAGTGTAACCTTATCCCGCAATCCTAGCTCCTTAAGCCTTTTATCCACACGTGGGAAAAGCTCAATTCCAAGTCCTAAAAGGTTGGAAACACCAACAAACCTTGCGTTTGTTTCAGCCACAACATCTGCAACTGTTTCAGGCAAATTCATTCCTCTTAGGAAGATAACCTCGTAGCCCGCTTGCTCGATAGCCTCCTTAGCAAGGTTTATGCCCATAACGTGCGCATCTGCTCCAACAGTTGCAAGAACAACCTTTTCCTTCTTTGTGATAACAGCAGGTGGCGCAACATAAACGTCAGCCTCGCTTACAGGCATATATTTTTCGTCAACACCAAGTGGTGTGTAGCCTTTAACATAACGACGGATTCCGTCAACATCTCTGTGGGTTTTAACAAACCTCTTAAGGTCCCAGCCCCCTGCACGTGGTGTATCCATAACGCCAGCCTTGCCCGCCTCAACAATAAGGTCGATAAGCTCCATCTCGCCATATGAATCCCAGAACTCAGGTGTGATGTCGGCAACTTCAAGCATTTTATCCTTCTTAAGCACAGCGGTCAGAACTGCCATTGCCTCTTGTTGGATTTCAACTTTACGCTCGTCGATAAATGGGTCATTTATATTAACCTTGTAGGTGTTATCAAACACGTTTTGTGTTGCCCAAATAGCCTTAGCCATAGAGTCGCCCGTTGGTATTCCAACATTTTCCGCCGCTTTTGGACGGTAGAAGTTAACACCCGATAGCTTAGCCGTAGTTGCCATTCTTGCAAAGTGGGCTTGCTCTGCAATCAAATCTGCCGGTGGGTTTTGGAATGTTTCAGGCACGCAGATTATAAACTCACTCCAGATGCTCTCTCTAAACGCTTTAACCAGCGCCAAATCAGCCAAAATATTTATGCCAGCAACATTCATTTGGATACCGCTTAGGCTCTTTGGCAGACCCGCTTTAACAGCAAGTCCTTCAGCAAGCAGGCACATTGCAAGCGCCATACCGTCTGTTCCCATAATGTTGTTGATGTGCTTGTGGGTATCAAGCTGTGCAAAAATTCCGTTTTCTGCGCAAAGCTCAATTGCCTTAAAGCCGTTAACAACCTTAGTTTTAAAATCGTGAATTCCCCTGCCACCAAAGTGAACGTGGATAACAGGTCCGATGTCTGTTCCGTCAAAGCCTGCAATTAGTGCATTTAACACATTTAAGTGGGTTGTATCTCCGGTTGAGTTAACACGGATTGGGTGTACCTTACCGCCCCCCATTTGAACAAACTCACGCTCACCCATTGGTGTGATTCCGCCTTTTCCCCTTGATTGCTCGATAAGCTCAATCCCATCCTTTGGATCGATGTGACGAGTAGCCTCGGAGTGAACAAATTGGAAAATTGTAATGCCTAGTTTCTCCGCCATATCATACATAGCTTGAGATTCTTTAAATGTTTCCTCTGCGGAGTTTCTGCCTAGAATTGGGTTCATAACAGGCGAGTTTTTTGCAACCGCTTCTCTGCCTAGCGCCGCAATTCTGTGTCCACCACGCTCAACACCATCAACAACCCTCGGGTATGCCTCCGGCAAGTCGCAAATTTCCCCTTTTTCATTTATATAAGGCATTGGTGCGTTATAAGCTTTTGCAAAAGCCTCAATAGCTTCAATATCCTCTCTGATAATTCTTTCTGTTCTTGGTCTTTGTTTAATCATTTTATCCTCCTAAATTATGTTAAGCTTGCGCTTTACTTTTTCCATAAGCCCGCCCGCCTCAAGGGTTTCAAGTGTGCTCTTACCCAATGGCAAAAGTGTGTAGCTCTTGTTTTTGGTAACATTTCTAAGTGTTGCATTTTTTATGTCCGCTTCCAAAACATCCCCCTCGGAATAGTCTGCCTTAATCATATCAATATCATTACTTGTGATAACAGGAAGCCCAATGTTTATTGAGTTCTTCCTAAATATCATCGCAAAGCTTTTTGCAATAATTGCCCCCGCCTTGCACCCTTTTATTGCAACAGGTGCTTGCTCACGTGATGAGCCGCAACCAAAGTTGTCGCCGCCAATTATAATATCCCCTTCTTCACACAAATCATAGAAGTTTGGGATAGCGCTTCCCGAAAGTGCAACTGTGCATAGCTTTTGTGGAGCATAGCTCATTGCAAAACCCGGTAAAATCTGGTCTGTGTCTACATTATCTCCAAGGATAAACCCTTTTCCTTTTACTGTAAGCATTTTTCTCCACCCCTTATCTTACGGTGTTAGGCTCAACAATGAAGCCCATTACCGCACTTTCTGCAACCACACGTGGTGATGCCAAATAAACAGATGCATTTTTATGCCCCATTCTTCCAGGGAAGTTCCTGTTAGTGGAGGAAATGCAAGTGTCTTCCTCTGTTAAAAGCCCTTGATGAGATCCAAAGCAAGGCCCGCAGCCTGGGTTTGTGATAATTGCACCGGCCTCCCTAAAGATTTTAGTAAGCCCATTTTCCTCCATCATCTCCGCAATTCGCTTTGATGCAGGAGCAATAACCATATTAACGTGATTTGCAATTTTTCTTCCCTTTAAAACACTGGCTGCAATTTCCATATCACTATATCTGCCGTTTGTGCATGATCCAATAACAGCTTGATTAATTTTCGTGCCCCTAATTTGTGAAAGTGGCTTAACGTTGCCTGGTGACGACGGGCAAGCAGCGCAAGGAACAATTGTTTTAGCATCAATCTTATGCGTAACGGATACATCGCCAATTGGCTCCCTTCCATCATCTATGTAGCCAATCATTGCTCCCATTTCAATCATCATATTGGAAATCGTCATCTTCTCCTCATACGGCAAATCAAAAATAGCCTTTCCGGTAAAGATAACCGCCCTATCGGTAAATCCATTTGTTGTGAACATTCCAATTGTGTGCAGGATTATATCCTTGCCATAAACAAACTCATTAAGCTCTCCCTCAATCTCTATAACACAAACAGGTGGAACCTCCAAATCAAGCTCGCCCAGCGCCATAACTGCAGCTGTTTCGGTGGAGCCAAGGGGTATTGCCACAACGCCATGCGCACCCGCTGTGCAAGTGTGGGAATCTGCGCCAACGATTATGTCCCCTTTTTTGTAAAGCCCTTCCTCGTACACAAGCTGGTGGATAACACCCTCGCTCCTGTTATATAGTTTTGTGCCAAACTCCTCACAAAATGCATAAACAATCTTATGTTGCACCCTTGACTCAACGGAAGAACAAGGAATGTTATGATCCATTACAAAAACAACCTTGTCCTTATCATAAACTTTATCAATACCAACTGTTCTAAACTGCTCAATAGCAATTGGTGCGGTAACGTCGTGGGCAATCGCCAAGTCAACCTTAACGCTAACTTCCTCACCGACGCTAACCTTATCAACACCTGCTTTATTCGCAATTATTTTTTCAATTATATTCATATATAAACCTCACTTCTTACTCTTTTACTTCGATATCCCCATACTCTTCGTAAAGTTTAATAACAGCAGAGATATCTTCCATTCCCAATCCCTTTGCGCGTGCTATTTCATAGGTTTGTTGTGCAACGTTGCCTAACATTAGTGGCATTTTAAGGTCTTTTGCTGTGTCCACCGCAAGTTGCAAATCCTTGTACTGTAAATCAACCATAAATCCCGGCTTAAAGTTGCGCTTTGCAATAAAGTTTTCGTATTTTGCTGTTAATGCGTAAGATGAGCCTGAGCTTTCCTTGATAATATTATAAAGTATTTCCGGCTCGATTCCAGCCTTAACGCCAAGCGCCAACGCCTCACTCACTGCCACCATATTAACGCCCAAAAGCAGGTTATTAACAAGCTTAACGGTATCGCCCGCACCAACTGCGCCAACGTGGTTAACCTTTGTCCCAATACAGTTTAGAACAGGGAGCACCATTTCAAACTTTTCCTTATCGCCACCAACCATAATGGAAAGCGTGCCTTTTTCTGCCCCTATTGCGCCACCACTAACCGGTGCGTCCAAAACTGTAACCCCTTTAGCCTCTGCCCTTTTTGCAATGTTTTGGATTGTCTTTGGTGTTATGCTGCTAAGGTCAACAATAATTGCCCCCTCTTTAGCGCCCTCCAAAACTCCGTTTTTGCCTAGGATAACACCCTCAACAATTGCTGAGTTTGGTAGTGATGTAAAAATAACATCCTTGTCTTTTGCTAAATCGCAGCCAAGAACCTCTGATTTTGCACCCATTCCAACAAGCTCGTCAACCGCCTCTTTAACAAGGTCGGAAACTGTTACGTCAAAACCATTTTTAACAATGTTAATTGCCATTCTTTTTCCCATAACGCCCAGTCCAATAAATCCTATTTTCATAATTTTACTCCTTTATATTTGAATTTTTAGTCCTTACCACATAAAAACCAACAATGTTTATTGGTTTTTATGTGGTAAGGCAAGGGAAAATTTCCCTTGCCTTACCACTATATTGGGGGGATTGATACTATAGATCTAGTTTTTGATCTCCATCCTTAACCCAGCCAATTTTTCTGAAGAATCTGTCGAATCCCCAAGTTAGAACTGCAGGAAGAATAAAGCATATTAGCAAAATTCCAATCCACATCATTGCTCCGCCTTCCATAGCTGCGATAACACCTAAAGGTCCAACAAGACCGGATGTACCCATTCCTGCACCGGTTGGGATGTTCTTCATACCAAACACAACTGTTGCGATAGGGCCTGTAACTGCCGCCGCCAATGTTGGTGCAATCCAGATGCGTGGGTTTCTAACTATGTTACCAACTTGTAGCATTGAAGTTCCTAGCCCTTGTGCAAAGAAACCGCCCCAGCCGTTTTCCTTGAAGCTTGCAACTGCAAAGCCCATCATTTGTGCACAGCAACCGGCTGTTGCAGCACCGGCAGCAAGGCCGCCAAGCTCAAGCATAATACAAAGTGCCGCAGAAGAAATTGGAAGAGTTAGCACGATACCAACAACAACGGATACAATGATACCCATTGCTATAGGTTGCATTTCTGTTGCTAACATAACAATTTGGCCAAAGCCTCTCATAATTCCACCAACCATAGGACCAACAAGCATTGCAACTGTAACACCGGCGATGATAGTAACAGTAGGAGTAACGATAATGTCAACCTTAGTTTCTTTAGAAACTAGTTTACCAAGCTCAACCGCAACGATTGTAGAAATAAGTGCGCTTAAAGGTCCGCCTTTACCAATTGCGTTACCAGCAAGACCAACTGCAGCAGCAGAGAACATAACAAGTGGCGGTGCCTTTAGTGCAAATGCGATTGCAACACCCATTGCAGGGCCTGTTGCCGCTTTTGCTTGGTTTGCAACCTCGATAAGGAAAGGAATGTTTAAGTTCTTACCAACCATATCCATAATTGTTCCAATAAGTAGTGATGCGAAAAGTCCAAGTGCCATTGTGCTCATTGCGTCAATAAAATAAGTTTTAACCGAGATTACTACACCTTTTCTCTTAAGAAAGCTCTCTTTCTTTTGAACATTTGCTCCGTTTTCTTGCATAATCAAATCCTCCTAAAATATTATTATTTCATAAGCAAGGCACCCCTACCTTGCTTTTGACCAAAATTATTTGTTAAGCTCGCGTAGCACATCCGTTGGTGTGATAGGAAGCTTATTAAATCTAACGCCAATTGCGTTTTCAATTGCACCCACAATAGCAGGAATTATTGGAATAAGTGCCGGCTCTCCAACGCCCTTAGCGCCAAATGGTCCAGCCTCGCCCCCGCTTTCAACCACTATTGGGTAAATTTCAGGAATATCCATTGATGTTGCCAGCAAATATTTAGAGAACATAGGATTTGTAATTCTGCCGTTTGTAACCTCAACTTTTTCAAAAAGCGCAAAACCTTGACCCATTACAACGCCACCCTCGATTTGACCTTCTACCATTTGCTTGTTAATTGCCTGGCCTACGTCGTGCGCAGAAACAACCTTTGTAAGGTATACTCTTCCTGTTTCTGTATCCACCTCAACCTCTGCAACTGTTGTTGCATATGCATATGCCTCGTAAGGGATACCGCTCATATCAACAGGAGAAAGAAGTGTTGCATTTGGGTTGTATGAACCTGCTCCAACAGCAAGCTTACCAAACTTCTTCATTTCTGCCATTAGGTCAATATAGCTCATCTTAATGCTATTGTCCTTTGCACTGAATATTTCGTTATCTTTAAATATCAAGTCGTCCGCTTCTACTTTTAATACAGCAGACGCAACGCCCTTTAGTGTTTCCTTCGCCATTTTTGCTGCATTTCTGCTTGCATTACCAGAGATAAATGTTTGTCTAGATGCGCTGGTTGCTCCACCCTCCGGTGTTACTGCCGTGTCTGCGGAGATAACGTTAACGTTATCATAAGAAACGCCAAGCTCCTCTGCAACAATTTGCGCCATAACAGTTGTTGACCCTTGACCGATATCCGCACAGCCAACCATAAGGTTAACCGAAGCATCATGCAAAACCTCAACAAAAGCAGCAGATGGGTTTGGAAGACCGGTGTTGCCAATTCCATACCACATTGAAGCAACGCTTCTGCCCTTAATGTTTTTATCCATAACTTCGTTTGCTTTAGCCTCTGCTTTGTCAAGTGTTTCTATAAGACCCATAGACTCAGTAAGAATTTGACCTGTTGCAATCTCACTACCAATCTTGTGGGCATTAATTCTTCTGATTTCATAGCCGTCCATATTAAGTGCCTTTGCAAGAGCATCCATTTGACCCTCGTGGCAAACTGCAATTTGTGGAACGCCGAACCCTCTAAACGCACCGCTCATTGGGTTGTTTGTGTAAACAAAGGTTGCATCAACCTTAACGTTTGGTATTTCATAAGGCCCTGTTGCATGAACCATTGCCCTTGTTATAACCGCAGGTCCGTAAGATGCGTATGCACCGGTATCACCCTCTATATAGCAATACATTGCAACCAATTTACCGTCTTTTGTTGCGCCTGTTTTTGCTGTCATCTTCATTGGGTGACGTTTAGAGGAAACCATGTTAGATTCTTTTCTTCCCCTAACCATTTTAACCGGACGCTTTGTGTGGTAAGCAAGAAGTGCCATATGGCATTGAACAGAAATATCAAGCTTTCCTCCAAAACCACCACCCGTTGTAAGCTGAACGCTTCTAACTTTGCTGTTTGGCATATTAAGCATTTTTGCAACTTCGCCTCTATCAAAGTGAGGATTTTGGGTGGAGCTATAAATTGTTATAATTCCATCTTCATACTTTGCAAGACCACCGTCCGGCTCAATATACATATGAGAAAGCATTGCTGTTTCGTATGTGTTTTCCACAATAACGTCACATTTCTTAAACGCTTCATCTATTTCCATACCATGCGAAAGAACCTTCTTTTGCATTATATTGGTTGTTCCGATAATCTTTGGAGAATCCTCCTCCAACGCTCTTTCAACAGTTAAAATCGCTTCAATTTCTTCATACTCAATTGCAACCAGCTTTGCCGCTTCCTCTGCAATTTCCATTGTTTCTGCACCGATAACCGCAATAGCATCGCCATATCTTCTAACCTTGTCATCAACCAAAACCGGCTCATCTTTAAAAATAATACCAATTCTGTTGCTACCGGGAATATCCTTGCTTGTTAGCACTGCAACAACGCCCTCTAGAGCTTTTGCCTTTTCCAAATCAATACTTTTTATATAAGCAGATGGAACTGTGCTTCTTACAACAACGCCATAAATCATATTTGGAATTTCCATATCTGCAGCGAAAACAGCCTTGCCCAAAACTTTATCCATAGCATCCTTTTTAAGGACGCTTTTGCCAATTACTGAAAAGTCTTTCATTACATTACCTCCTTTACTATTTTTCGATAGCCATCTCAACAGCGTTGATTATTTTTGTGTAACCTGTGCATCTGCAAAGGTTGCCCGAAAGTGCTCTTTTAATTTCGTCCCTTGATGGGTTTTTATTTTCTATAAACAATGCCTTTGCGGAAAGTATCATTCCCGGTGTGCAGTATCCGCATTGAACAGCGCCTGCGTCCAAAAACGCTTGTTGCAATCTATCTAGCTCGCCGTTTTTATAAAGCCCTTCAAGAGTAACAACTGTGCAACCGTCCACTTGACCTGCAAGCATAAGGCAAGAGGTAACAGCCTTATCATCAACTATTATTGTGCAGGCACCACATTCGCCCTCTGAGCACCCTTCTTTAACGCTTTTTATTCCAAAATCGTCACGAAGCATATCTATAAGCCTTTTGTTTGGTGCAATTTCCGCACTAACTTTTTCATAATTCAGTGTAAATTCAACTTTAATTTTTTCCATGTGCATTTCCCCCCCTTAGTTAAAATCTTTTAGTATTTCATCAAACATTTTTCTTGCAGTACCTTTAACGCTCATCTTTTTGTAGGTAACGGAAGGTCTGTTACTTATGTTTGAGACTGCTGTTGTAAATAAATCAAGTGTGTTATAAAGGTTTTCCTTGTTAACAACCTTGCCTAGCAGTTGCTCTTCCACAAGTGGAACACGAATTGGGTGGGGTGCAACTGCACCTATAACCACTTGCGCCTTTGTGCATACTCCGCTTTCGTCCTTTTCTATAGCGCACGCTGTTGATATAACAACGATTGCCAGCGACTCTCTCTTTGCAAGCTTAGAGAAGCTTGTTCTAACATTTTTTGTTGGTTCAGGGAAGGATATTTCCACCAAAAGCTCATCGCTTTCAATTTTTGTTCCTTGACCTTTTTCATTATTAAACTCAGTCAACTTAACTGTTCTTGTGCCTTTTTTTGATGCCAGAGTCAAGCTTGCATCAAGCGCAATAAGTGATGCAGGAGAATCTCCCGCAACAGATGCGTTGATAACGTTTCCTCCAATTGTTCCAAGGTTTCTAATTTGTGGCGAGCCTACTTGCACTGCCATTGTGTGCAAAATTTTAAGGTTGTTTTTAACATACTCGCTCTTCTCAAGCTCGGTAAATGTGGTCATTGGCCCAATTTTTACAGCGCCATCTTCCACCTTAATAAACTTAAGTTCTTCAATTTTGCTTATATCAACCATATTTCGCCCTTTTTCATGGCCCTCATTCAACTCAAGCACAACATCAGTTCCTCCTGCAACTATTGTTACACTTTCCTTTTTGTCGTTTAACACTTCAACCGCTTGTTCAATTGTCTTTGGCATAAAATATTCAAACTTTTTCATCTTTAGCCTCCCATACTAATTTTACTATAACTATATTATATCAATTTTGTACATTTTGCGAAATATGCTACACAAATATTATTGCACATATTTAAGCAATCATTTTATACATTTCCCACTAAACATTTCAAAAGTGAAATGTTTAGTGGGAAATTATTATAAAAAATCACTTTTTTTAATATATTTTTTATAGCATTAAAAAATTGCTCTTGCATTACAAAAAATAATGTGTTAAAATCCAGTTGTTATATTACTCAAAATATAACGAAATATTTAAATGAGGTGTATACATGAAAAAATTAACTAGTTTTGTGCTAGCTGCAATTATGTCTTTAACATTGGTTGCTTGCTCTGCTCCAGCTCCCGCTCCAACGCCAACACCGGAACCACCAAAGGTTGAAACTCCTTCACCCGAGGTAAAACCAGAGTTCTCTCCCATTACCCTAACCGACCACGCAGGACGAGAAGTTAAGGTCGAAAAAGAGTTTGATCGAATCGTTAGCGGATACTACATCACAACGTCCACACTTATTGCACTTGGTCTTGAAGACAAGGTTGTTGGGCTTGAGGCGAAAGCCAAATCCCGTCCCATTTACTCCCTTGCTGCTCCACAATTG
>CAZMCJ010000005.1:0-28034 GCA_964564795.1 uncultured Eubacteriales bacterium
CGTAAGGAACGTCGGGGGTAGTGGTTACGCAAGGAACGTCTGGGGTAGTGGTTACACAAGGAACGTCGAAGATAATGCTTATGTAAGGAACGTCTGGGGTAGTGTTTACGCAAGGAACGTCTGGGATAGTGTTTACATGAGGAACGTCAGGGATAGTTATTAGCATATGTAAAAATGTGGGGGTATCAATATTTTAATGCAAAGGGAAAAGATGATTAATACTCAACGTCTGGAGTAGGTGGGGCAGCAACAATTTGTCTGGATTAGGGGCGCAAAACGAATAGGGTGAGTTCTATGCTTGGTGGGAAAATCCCTGAACAAAAAGGGAGGTGGGATAGGCTGAAATTTGTCCTGAGATAGCCTAGTCGGTTTCTTAAAGAGCGCAAGGATACCTTCTTAAAGAGTCATAAGGATACTTTCTTGATTAAACGTTTTGCTTTATTTGATGTTTACAATGTTAAATCGTATCATCAAAACAAGGAGAAAAGAAGGGAATACTACCGCCATAACATCTTGACAAAAAAGCCACATATGTATATAATTAAATTTGTATGCATATGAATTGCATCACGTTGGCTGAAGTCAACTTTTACGAATTACCCGATTACATATTTATTTGTTTTGATATTTGCAGTTATGTAGGCTGCTTAGTCTGTCAGTAGTGCAGGCTAAGTAGCCTTTTTGTATGTAAATATGCCCCACACGGACACAGGGAGATTTTTTAGGTGGACAAAATGAATTAAGGTGATAAATAAGCACGGTTTGTGCTTGCGATTTAATGGCAAAAGGAGGTTTTGCAGTGACAATACAAGAAATAACAGAGCGTTGGCAGCCCTTCATAAAGAATGCACAAGGAGCGGTTGAATGGTGGAACAGCAAAGCAACTGCCTTTGCTTCCAAAGACATTCCAACTGCACAAAATAGCTTAGCTATGCGTTTGATACTTGACAACCATATGATTGAACATGGGCAGAGCGCATTGGACGTTGGATGCGGAGGGGGGCGTTTTTCATTTGCTTTGGCGCAATTAGGGGCTTGTGTAACAGGTACGGATTTTTCTCCCCGAATGATAGAGGAATGTGAAAAAACCAAAACTTTGCACGCTTTGTCCGCCAACTTTTGTGTTCATGACTGGAAAAATGCTAATTTGCGTGAGCTTGACTGGGAGAATAAGTTTGATTTGGTCTTGGCAAACATGACTCCCGCTATCCTTTGTGCTGATACATTTCTTAAACTATCCAAGGCAAGCCGAAACTGGTGCCTGATGGTGAAGCCAACCAGACGAGTAAACGCTGTATTAGACAAGCTAAATGCTCTGCTTGGAATAGAAAGTGACACAAATGCGTTGGATGAAACCCTAATGTATGCGTTTGAACTGCTGTGGCTTTATGGAATGAAGCCTAAAATTGAGTATGAGGAACAACTGTGGGAAAACAGTTGGCAGATTGATGATGCAATTCAAGAATATACATTAAGAATTTCGGTGTCGCACACTTTGTCGGCATTGCAAAAAGAGACAATTGCAGAGTTTTTACATAGCGTAAGCATTGACAATATTGTAAAAGAAAAAACTCACACTACAATTGCTGCTGTTTATTGGCAAGTGTAGCACACATTAAGCCCATTAAAATTTACAACGAAAATACAGGGAGAAAGAATAATGAAAAAAATAATATTAATGCTATTAGCATTTGCCATGATACTGTCCATTTGCGCCTGTGGCAAGCAAGGGGTGCAATCCCCATCTTCTGTACAGAGTCCTACTCAAGGAAGTGGGGAGCCAACCACTCGGGTTATCACTGATAGCACGGGGCGTGATGTGGAAATACCAACTGCGGTTGAAAGCATTGTGTGTGTTGGTGTTGGAGCATTAAGATACAGCTGTTATATGGAGGCGGCTGATTTGGTTGTGGGGGTTGAAGATTATGAAATTAAGGGTGGCATGTCCCGACTGTACAATTATGTTAACTTTGACAAATTTAAAAAATTGCCCGTTACAGGAACAAATGGCGAACCTAATATTGAAGAAATAATCACTGTAAACCCTCAGGTTATTGTGATGTCCTCCTATGCAAGCGTGGACGCAGACGAGCTACAGGGGAAATCGGGAATTCCTGTTGTAGTGGTTCCCGGAAGTGACACGACACTGGACGATAAAGCCTATGAAACCATTAAAATTATGGGGGAACTTTATGGCAAGGAAGCACGTGCACAGGAGCTGACTGCATATTTGGAAGGCATCCAAAAGGACTTAAACGACCGAACCGCTGACATCCAAAAAGAGGATAAGCCGGGTGTCTATGTGGCAGGTGTTTCTTTTAAAGGAGCACACGGTTTTGAAGGGACGGAGGCATATTATGGCCCGTTTGAGCTGATTAATGCAAATAACCTTGCAAATACAACAGACCAAAAGGGTGCGTTTGACATTGATCTTGAGAAGGTTTTAAGCTGGGATCCTGAAATTATCTTCCTTGACTTTAATGGCATGAGCTTGATTAATGAAGATTATAAAAATAACCCTGATTATTATAAGAGCTTAACTGCGGTTAGGGAGGGTAAAGTTTATTCCCAAATTTCCTTTCGTTCTTTTGCATCAAATTTGGAAACCGCTTTGGCAGATGCTTATTATGCAGCGTGCATAATATATCCGAAACACTTCTCGGACACAGACCCTGTAGAAAAAGCAGGAGAAATTTTTACGATGTTATTGGGCTCTAACCCTTATAAAGATCTAAAGGAGGCTGGTTATGAATTCCGCCAAATCACTATTGGTGAATAATCAGTCACAGTCCGTTTATCGGCGTAATCAAATTAAGAGCATTTCATTTTTGCTATTTATGGTTGTCATTTTGATTATAACAAGCCTTTTGGCGTTACGGGCAGGCTCATATGCAACACCGCTGAATGAGCTAATAAAGGGGATTTTTGGAATGTCAGCCGACAATAAAATTAATATTGTGGTTCAGAACAACAGGCTCCCCCGTATCTGCACTGCAATTGTCTCAGGTGCGGGCTTGGGGCTTGCGGGCTGTATTTTGCAGGCTATTTTAAGGAATCCGTTGGCATCCGCTTCTACTCTTGGCGTTTCTCAAGGTGCAAGTTTTGGTGCAGCCATTGCAATTGTGGGATTGGGTTTGGGGAATAACATTGGACTGGGAGTGACGCTGTGTGCATTTATTGGGTCAATCTCAGTAGCGCTTACAATTTTGGGACTATCACGTTTTCGAAACATTTCCCCCGAGGGTATTGTTCTGTCAGGAGTTGCAATCAGTGCAATGTTCACCGGAGGCACAACACTCATACAATACTTTGCAAATGAAGTTCAACTTGCAACCTTGGTTTATTGGACCTTTGGCAATTTAGGCAGCGCCGGATGGAAGGATTTACAGGTTATGGGTATCGTTGTGGCAGTTTTAATCCTTTATTGCTATTTTCACCGATGGGACTACAATGCGCTGTTGAGTGGTGCGGAAACTGCTGTAAGTCTTGGAATTAATGTGCAGCGGTTAACTATTTTGAATATGATTCTATGCTGCCTTACCACCTCGGTAATTGTGGCTAATGTAGGGCTTATTAGCTTTATAGGGCTGGTAGCGCCCCACATCGTCCGAATGGTGGTTGGAAACAACCATGTGTATTTAATCCCGGGGTCCATCCTTACAGGGGCAACCATATTACTTCTGAGCGATTTATTTGCAAGAGTAGCTATCAGCCCTGTAATACTGCCAATAGGCGCAATTACATCCTTTTTGGGTGGCCCATTGTTTCTATATCTTTTGTTTAAAGGGGGCAAACGTGAATGATAAGCGTAGAGAACATTTGTTATCACTACCGTGGATATCCGCAGGCACTTAAAGACATTTGCTTTCAAATGAATGAGGGGGAATTCCTTGCCATACTCGGCAATAACGGTGTGGGGAAAAGCACCTTGCTAAAATGCTTTAACCACATTCTTTGTGCAGATTCAGGCAAGGTTGTGGTGGACGGGGAGAACCTTCTATCCATGCCGACACCTGAAGTTGCCAAAAAGGTTGCATTTGTTTCACAAAATGTGCCAAACACAAAAATGACAGTGCACGATGTGGTTATGCTGGGACGCAAACCTTATATGAATTGGGGATTTACAGAAACCGACCACGCAATTGTGCACGAGGTAATGGAACGATTAAATTTAGTGGGGGACATACAAGGGCGCTTTCTTAATCAGCTCAGCGGAGGAGAGAGGCAAAAGGTTATGTTGGCACGGGCTTTGGCTCAACAACCAAAAGTGTTGCTGCTTGACGAACCCACCAGCAGTTTGGATATTCGCAACCAATATCAAGTGTTACAAATTGTCCGCAATATCTGTCGTGATGACGGCATCTCTGCCATAATGGTAATTCACGATTTAAACTTAGCACTCAGATTTTGTGATAGGTTTTTGTTAATGCGGAAAGGGCAGGTTTATAAATACGGGGATTTGTCTATTTTAGATTCAGCCTCGTTGAAAAAAGTTTATGATGTTGCAGCAAGAATTGTGGAGGTTGACGGACACCATACAGTATTAGTAGATAACTAAGGAGGATAAAATGAATAACGAATTATTATGGAATAAATGTGTTGATTTTCATGGACACGAATGTGGTGGTTTGACCATTGGATATAAAGCAGCATTATATGCAATAGATTTATTGGAGCTAAAATTTTCGTCTGATGAGGAGGTTGTATGCATCTGCGAAAACGATGCATGCGGAGTTGATGCAATTCAGGTAATCTTGGGGTGCAGCATTGGCAAGGGAAACCTTATGTTTCACATGACGGGAAAGCAGGCGTTTTCCGTCTATAACCGCACAAACGGCAAGTCTGTGCGACTTATGCTGAAAAAGAAACCCGACTATATGACACGGGAAGAATCCTTTGACTATTATCAAAATCTTGACCCTAAAGAAATGTTTGATGTTATGAATACAAAAATTACCTTGCCCGAACCGGCACGCATTTTTTCCTCCTATGTATGTGAGTGCTGTGGTGAAACAGCGGGTGCAAACTGGGTTCGCCTTCAAGGAGATAAAAAAGTGTGCATTGATTGCTACACTAAGTATAATCGTTTTGATGTGTAACAAACCTTATAAATGACAAAACCCCCAAGCACTTTTTACAGTGTTTGGGGGTTTTGTGGGGAGTAGGGTTGATTTAGATGATAAATTCCCCACCATTTGCTGGGTGGGGGTAGATTTGATTATTTTGTGCTTTGCACGTTGGTTTGGTTGTTCTTGTGCTTGGCACGTTGGTTTGCTTATTTTTGTGCTGGGTATAGTTTGGTTTGGGGGTTTTGTGGGGAGTAGGGTTGATTTAGATGATAAATTCCCCACCATTTGCTGGGTGGGGGTAGATTTGATTATTTTGTGCTTTGCACGTTGGTTTGGTTGTTCTTGTGCTTGGCACGTTGGTTTGCTTATTTTTGTGCTGGGTATAGTTTGGTTTGGGGGTTTTGTGGGGAGTAGGGTTCATTTAGATGATAAATTCTCCACCGTTTGCTGGGTGGCGGTGGATTTGATTATTTTGTGCTGGGCACGTTGATTTGGTTTGTTCGTGTGCTAGTCAGTGTTGGATTGCTTGTTTTGTGCTGGGTAGAGTTTGATTTGGGGGTTTTGTGGGGAGTAGGGTTCATTTAGATGATAAATTCCCCACCATTTGCTGGGTAGCGGTGGATTTGATTATTTTGTGCTTGACACGTTGGTTGGTTTGTTCGTGCGCTTGGCACGTTGGTTTGGTTTGTTCGTGTGCTTGGCACGTTAGATTTGGTTATTTTGTGCTTGGCACGTTGGTTGGTTTGTTCGTGTGCTTGGCACGTTAGATTTGCTTATTTTGTTCTGGTCAGCGTTGGATTTGCTTGTTTTGTGTGATTTGTCGATTAGGGGTACCCGTTGACTGTCCCCTTTTGATTTATTCGGGTGTGATAAGCTCCCTTGCCACAACGCTCGCCATCATCATTCCAACGGCAGGGGGGACGAAGGAAATGCTCCCAACCTTAATGTCCCCCGTCAATTTTGCAGGAATTTCCTTGCTATAAACCACCATATGCCCCTTAACCCCCATAGGGATTAGCTTTTGGCGAAGCGCCCTGCAAAGGGGGCAAACGCTGGTTTTTTCAAGCTTTGCAACCTCGAACATAAATGGGTTTACCTTGTTGCCTGCACCTGCCGCACTTAAAATCCGCACATTTTTCTCGTGCGCTGTTTTAATCAGGTGTATTTTTGATGGCACGCTATCAATGCAATCGATTATATAATCGGGATTTAAGTCAAACAAAAAGTCGGAATTGTCTTCGCTGTAAAAATCATTTATCGCTATAACCTCGCACTCTTTGTTAATATCCAAAATTCTCTCCCTCATAACGCTAACCTTTGCCCTGCCAAGTGTAGAGTCCAGCGCCACAATCTGGCGGTTTTTATTGCTTAAATTGACCGTGTCGTTATCCACAAGGATTATGCGACCCACACCGCACCGGGCAATCGATTCTGCTGCGCCGCCCCCAACACCACCAACACCAATAATTGCAACCGCCGCTCTCTTTAAAAGTTCTGTTTTATTATTGCCAATCAGCAAATTTTGCCTTATTAAAAAATCCATTTTATCCCCCTAAATTTAAAAAAGTGGGACTGCGCAAAAGCACAATCCCATTGTTTTTTATAAGTACCCCACAAAACCGTGTTAACGACCGTTATTGACCCTGCATAGCAGGTGGGCAATCTCCTTGCTGCCTCGCGTTCCCTTCGTCCACCCTAAGGTGGGAGGTCTACAATCCTTCAGCAAGAGCCGAAATCCCGTTTAAGTCCTTGTAGGTTAATAACGGCAACAGGTTAATCACATGAGTTGCAGGGAAAAACCAACTATTATAAATTAGTTTTCCTCGTCGTACATTTCGTCCAAACGGTCTAGGAACATTTGGCCAACTTCCTCGTACTCCGCATCATCGTCGATTGTTACCAAAAGGTCCTCGCCACTTTCAGGGTCCGCAGTTACCTTAAGAACAACAAGCTCGCCGTCCGCCTCAACGGAATCTGCAGCATCGTCAAACGCAGGAACAAGTGCAATATAGGTTTCACCGTTGAATTCAAGTGTGTCGATGTGCTCAAACTCGCTCTCCACTCCGTCGTCATCAATCAGTGTGATATAGTCATTTCCAAATTCTTCGCTCATAGATTGCCTCTTTCTTGCCTAAAGTTAGGTCATAATATTTTATATTTATATTTTATAATAAGTGAACCTAATAGTCAATAGCAGATTAACCATTTGTTTGTGGTTTTTCCTCCATTAAGGTAACGTTTGCGGTAAAGGTTGCACCATCACGGTATATGCCAAGGGAAAGAACCTCCCCAGCCTTGTGTTTATCCTTTTCTTGGTTTAGCTCGTTCATATTCTTAATAATCCTTTTGTTAACCTTAACGATGATGTCGCCACTTCTAATTCCGCTTTGCTCTGCACTGGAGCCTGGGGAAACGGTTTTAACCAAAACACCTTGCGGAATATCATACTGCCTTGCTGTGCTTTCGTCAATATCCTGACCTGTTATGCCAATTAGCGGTCTATCCTTAACATAGCCGTATTGGATAAGGTTATCAATAACCTCTTTTGCACCGTTTATTGGGATTGCAAAGGAAAGGCCGCTAACACCTGTCCCGCTGATTTTGGCGGAGTTTATTCCGATAACCTGACCATAAAGATTAATAAGTGCGCCGCCCGAGTTACCCTCGTTCACCGATGCGTCGGTTTGGATAAGGGTAAGCACCCTATCCTCTATGGTAATATCACGGTTAATTGCGCTAATCATGCCACCTGTTGATGTGCCAAAAAGCTCTAACCCCAGAGGGTTTCCAATTGCGATAACGCTCTCCCCAACCTCAAGGTTATCCGAGTTGCCAAACTCTGCCGCAGGCAGGTTTTTGTCCTCTATTTTAAGCACCGCAAGGTCGCTCTTTTTATCTTGCCCGATTATTGTTGCGGGGGATTCCTTGCCATCTTCAAACACAACCATAACATTTGATGCATCTGCAACAACGTGTTGGTTTGTGATGATGTAGCCGTCCGACGTCATAATTATGCCCGAGCCTGTGCTTTTGCCCAAAAACCCGTTGCGGTTAACTGTTGAAACAATTCCAACAACGGAGGTTTTTGCCTTTTTAATAGCTTGCACCGCTGTAAGTGGCTCACCCTCCACAATTTTTTTTTCGTGGATTTTGGAGTAATCGGCAATGTCTGTTATTTGGACCTTTGGCGCCTCGCCATTTAGTGGGGAGGAGCTTTTGTGGGTAAGCTCTTGGTAGATGTTGTAGCCGCCATAGGTTGCAAGGGAAATAACGCACATGCTAAGTATAACTGCCATCACCCCGCCAAAGAGCCTCTTTGCGCCCCCTTTTTTGCGTGGTGGCTCGGTGTATATTGGCTCCCTTGTGTTCCAGCTATAATTGTAGCTGGAGGGGTTTTGATCGCTAAAATTGTTTATATTTTCTTCGTTATTATTTTTAATATTTTCGTTGTCGTTGTATAAGTTCATTTTAATACCTCCGATATTTAGTTTATAGGTATATAATAATGCTAAAATGTGTTATTTTTATAAACTGTGTATAAATTTTATTTAAACATTACGCCATAGGCAGTGTAAAGGAAAACTCGCAGTAGCTGTTTTCCTCGCTCTCCACGTTTATGGTTTCGTTGTGGGAGGCAATTATGGAGCGCACAATGTAAAGCCCCAGACCAACCCCCTTGCTATCCAGCCCACGTGATGCGTCGCTTTTAAAGAATCGGTCAAAGATTTGCTTTATGTCGTTGCTGTTAATTCCGTCACCGCTGTTTTTGATGGTAAAGCGCACCTTTTTGCCCTCTGGTGCAATGGTGATTGATATTATTCCGTCCTTGTTGGTAAATTTAACCGCATTATCAGTTAGGTTATACACAACCTGAAAAATCATATCGTGGTCGGCAAAGACGCTCATATCGTCCTTTTCAAAATGCACTTCCATGTAAATATTTTTATCGGTAATGGGCTTTTCAAAACTAATTAGGATTGTACCCGCCATCTCGCATAGGTTAAACTTTGTTTTATTTAGCTTTGCATTTCCTGTTTCAAAGCGCTGCACGTCTAGCAGCCCCTTGATAAGGCGAGAAAGCCGCCTAACCTCGTCCGACACAGTTTTAAGGTAATATTTTTCCTTTTCGGGTGGAATTGTTCCATCCAAAATGCCATCAACAAAGCCGCCAATGGTTGTCATAGGTGTTTTTAAATCGTGTGAAACGTTGGAAACAAAGGTGCTTCTGGTTTCCTCCATACGCTCCAAATTAAATGCCATATCATTAAAGGCAAGGGCAAGCTCCCCCATTTCGTCCTCCGATGTGATGGGAATGCGCACCTTAAAGTTGCCCTTTGCATACTCCCTAACCGCACTGTGCATTGTTTTTAGCGGACGCACAATCTCGTTTGTTACAAGGTAGCTAACGAATAGGGAAATTAGCATTACGATGATAGATGCGTTTATCATAATTTGGCTAACCTCAGACAAAAAGCCCTCGGTATATGGGGTGGCGGCAGACACAAAGGAGTTGCCGATTAGCTCCCCACGTGGGGTAAAGATTGGCACTGATACGGTATAAACTTTGGTTTTATAAAGCCCACCCAGAGTGCCTTTTTGCTCATAAAAATAGCCTTTTTGGGCTTTTACCATATAGTCAGGGGTTAAAAATGTGCGAGTAGTGGTTAAGAGGTCCCAGTCGGTCGCCATCAAAATTTGCCCCTGGTTATTTGTTAAAATAATGCTTAAATCAGAATATTTTGCAATTTTTTCTATGTTGCTAAACACAATTTTATCCAACCCTACAGTTGGGTAAAAATAAAGCAGGGAAACATATTGGCTCACCTGCGTTGCATCCTTCTTAAGTAGTAATTCCTTTTCTCCCACCGAATATTCATACATAAATGTGGAAACAATTCCCGCAAAAATAAGTAGGATTATGCCGGTAAATGAGGTTATGACTGTGAAAGTCCGCCAAAATATTGAATTTTTCATCATAACCCCCCTTTTTTAAACAATTTCTATTTTATAGCCAACGCCCCAAACGGTTTTAAGGTTCCACGCTTCGCTAACCCCTTCAACCTTTTCCCGTATTCTTTTAATATGCACATCAACGGTTCTGGAGTCGCCAAAATATTCAAAGCCCCACACTGCGTCCAAAAGCTGGTCACGGGTGAACACCCTGTTTGGGTTGGAGGCAAGGTAGAACAAAAGCTCCATCTCCTTTGGTGGCACCTCAAACTTCTCTCCATTAATTTTAAGCTCGTAGGTTTCCATATTGATGTATAGCTTATCAAGGCTAACCTCTTTTGCAGTCTTGCCATCGTCGCCACAGCTGCGGCGGAGCACAGCCTTAACACGTGCAATAACCTCCTTAGTATCGAAGGGCTTAACAATGTAATCGTCCGCACCAAGCTCAAGCCCCAGCACCTTGTCAAAGGTTTCCCCCTTTGCGGTAAGCATAATTATTGGGGTTTTGGAGCTTGCCCTAATCTCCCTGCACACCTGCCAGCCGTCCATCTTTGGCATCATAATGTCAAGCAGAACAAGGTCGGGGTTATAGTCCGCAAAGGCATCTAGCGCCCCTTTTCCGTCATTTGCAATCTTAACGTCATAACCTTCTTTTGCAATGTATAATTTAAGTAGTTCAGCAATGTTTTGGTCATCATCTACAATTAAAATCTTTAATGCTTTCATTAAATATGCCTCCTAAAATTTTTTAATACTAAGCATTATTATACACCATTTTTAAAAAAAGTGTATGAAAAATTTGTAAAATTATGACCCTTGCTAAAAGGGGCAAAAAAAGGTATAATAAAAATATATGTTTAATTTTAAAGTTAAGGAAGTAGAAATATGAAATTAGGAATTGTAGGCTTGCCAAACGTTGGCAAAAGCACATTGTTTAACGCAATTACAAATGCGGGGGCGCAAAGCGCAAACTACCCGTTTTGCACAATAGAGCCAAACGTTGGGGTGGTGTGTGTGCCGGACGAGAGGCTGGAGAAGCTGCGTGTTATGTATAATTCGGGCAAGGTTGTTCCTGCTGTTATTGAGTTTGTGGACATCGCAGGGCTTGTTCGTGGTGCAAGCAAGGGGGAGGGCTTGGGCAACAAGTTCCTATCCCACATCAGGGAGGTTGACGCAATCGTTCACGTTGTTCGTTGCTTTGATGACCCAAATATTATCCACGTTGATGGCAAGATTGACCCCGTTTCTGATATGGAAACAATTAATTTGGAGCTTATTTTTGCCGATATGGAGATGGTTGACAGAAGAATTGACCGTGTTCAAAAATCCCTAAAGGCGGATAAAGGGGCGGCGGTTGAGCTGGAATTGCTTAAAAGGGTTAAGGAAACTCTGGAGGAGGGCTTTCCTGCCAGGAGCCTTAACCTTGACGCTGAGGAGCAGGAGATGCTTAAATCGGTTGCTCTTTTAACCCTAAAGCCCGTTGTTTATGCGGCGAATATGGACGAGAGTTCTTTCAAGGATTACGAAAATTCAAACCCATACTACAAAATTTTGAAGGAGCGTGCACAGGCGGAAAAGGCGGAAGTGCTACCTATTTGTGCACAGCTGGAGCAAGATATTGCGGAGCTTGAAGGGGACGAGAAGGTGATGTTCCTTGAGGAGATTGGAATAAGCGAATCGGGGCTTGATAGGCTTGTGCGTGTGTGCTATAAGCTTTTGGGGCTGATTAGCTTTATCACCGCAGGAGAGATGGAAATAAGGGCGTGGACCATTGTAAACGGAACAAAAGCACCACAGGCGGCGGGCAAGATACACAGCGATATTGAGCGTGGGTTTATCCGTGCAGAAACCGTTGCGTATACCGACCTTATGAGCTTGGGGAGCATGGTTGCGTGCAAGGAGAAGGGTCTTGTCCGCTCCGAGGGCAAGGAGTACGTTGTTAAAGATGGAGACGTTATACTTTACAGATTTAACGTTTAATTAAGTAGGGTGGGGGCAAGATGCCCCCACCTTTTTTATAACGAATAGGAAAGTTCTACTTTGCGTTTTTTAATTATTGAACTTTCCGCCCATGAGTTTCAAAAAAGGCTACCTTAAACGTTTCTTTAGAAGCCTTTTTTACTTAAAAAGGTGTAGTGGGGCGGAGGACAAAAATATTGAGCTAGTATAAATCTAAATGTAATGTCCTTATATCGCATGACTAATAATTTAAGCGGGTATAATAAAAAAGGAAGGGTAACACCCTTCCTTTTTTGCGGCACTAGCAAACCGTCACCACATTTGTATTTAAATTAATTGTATGGAGGGCAAATCAACAAATATTGTTATTTACCAAGGGAAATCTCGTAAACGACGTTTCGCTTTTCTCCCGTCAGCTCGCACACCGCCTTAATCCCGTCCTGCCCCGTATGCCCTTATCGTCAAACTCCTTAAGCAGCGCAAAAATCTCCTCTTTATCATAGATCTTTTCGGCATCGTTTGCCCCTTCCAAAACAAGGACAAACTCCCCCCTAGGCTGGGTTAAATCGTACTTTGCGATGGCTTTTGCAACGGTTGTGCGCTCAATCTCCTCAAACTTTTTGGTTATTTCCCTTGCTATGCAAAGTCCCCTATCACCAAAATATTTTTGGAAATCCAAAAGGGTGTTCTTTAGCTTGTGGGGAGCCTCGTAAAAGACCATAGTGCGTTTTTCCGCCACCAGCCCCTCCAAATGCGCTTTTCTGTTTTTATTATTCATAGACAGAAAACCCTCGAACGCAAACCTGCCCGTGGGAAGACCACTTGAGGAAACAGCGCAGATAACGGCGCTCGCCCCCGGGATTGGGCAAACCTTTATCCCTGCCTCGTGGCACTGACGAACCAGTTCCTCGCCCGGGTCGGATATTGCGGGCATACCTGCATCGGTGATGAGTGCAAAAGTCTTGCCCTCCAAAATTTCCGCTATTATAATGTCGCCCCGCTCTTTTTTGTTGTGCTCATAGTAGCTTATCATGGGCTTTTTAATGTCAAAATGGTTGAGTAGCTTTAGCGAATTCCTCGTGTCCTCCGCACCTATCAGGTCAACATTTTTCAGCACCTCAACCGCGCGGAAGGTCATATCATCCAAGTTACCAATGGGGGTGCAAACCAAATACAGGGTGTTTTTTTCAATTATCATCACTTTGCCCCCTTTTGTAAATTTTTTCTATCTCATGTGTATAATTGCCCTCGTCGTCAAACACAAAAATGGGCTTTTCAACCAAAACCTTCGCCTGCCCACCACGGTTACCCTCCACCAGCACCATGGTTGGTGGCTTTTTTGTGTTTGGGTGGACAAAGCAAATGCGCTTAGGCTCAATCTTTTTCTCTCGCATTAGGCAAAGTATGTCGGTTAGTCGCTCAGGGCGGTGGATAATTGCAAGGCGCCCGCCAAAGTTAAGGAGGCTCCCGCTTTTTTCTATAATGTCGGATAGGGTGCAAAGAGCCTCGTGCCGTGCAATATAAAGCTCGTCCACCTCGCTTTTAATCCCGCCCCCAACCTCTTTAAACGGCGGGTTGCAAGTCACAACGTTGAAGCTCGCCTTTTTTTCCACATCTAGTACGTCATTTAGGTTGATGTTGTGGAAAGAAACCTTTTCCTCCAAATTGTTAAGGGCAATGCTGCGCTTGGCAAGGTCATAGGATTTTTCCAAAACCTCCACCCCCACAACCTCTTTAGGCGATTTATTGGCGCACAAAAGTATTGGCACAATACCATTACCACTGCACAAATCCATCACCCTGTCCCCCTTTTTGACGGTTGCAAAGTGGGCAAGGAGAACGCTATCAATGGAAAAGCAAAAAAGGTTTTTGTTTTGTATTATTTTAAAGCCCCCAAGCTGGAGGTCGTCAATCCGCTCAAACTCGTTTAACATATTTTACACCCTTATTCAATAAAAAAGGCTTCAAAAGAAGCGTTTAAGGTCGCCTTTTTTGAAACTCACAGGCAGAAAGTTCAAAAGTTTAAAATTCAAAGGAGAACTTTCTTATTAGTTATAAAAAAGGCTTCAAAAGAAGCGTTTAAGGTCGCCTTTTTAGAAACTCACAGCAGAAAGTTCAAAAGCAGAACCTTCCTATTCGTTATAAAAAAGGCTGTTGCATAACACAACAGCCCCTTTTAAATTTTTTCTAAATTAGCCGCTAATAGCGTCAACAGGACATACAGCAGCGCAAGCGCCACAATCAATACAAGTATCAGCATCAATCACATATTTAGAATCTCCCGCGGAAATAGCAGAAACAGGGCATTCACCCTCACATGCTCCACAGCTAATGCATTCGTCAGATATTACGTAAGCCATTTCAAAACACACCTCCTAGCCTCTAATAATTCTTTTATTTTAACACACAATGTTTAAAAAATCACTACTTATTTGTAAATTTCTTTTAAATTTTTTATAACGAACAGGAAAGTTCTACTTTTGAACTTTTAATTATTGAACTTTCTGTCCGTGAGTTTCAAAAAAGGCTACCTTAAACGCTTTTTTTGAAGCATTTTTTATAACTAATAAGAAAGTTGTGCTTTTGCGTTTTATTATTTAAATTTTTGACCGTGAGTTTCAAAAAAGTCTACTTTAAAACGCCTTTTTAGAAGTCTTTTTTATTTTTTGGACTCATCCCTGTGTTGTTGAGGTTTTCCGTCCCGAATAACCTCTATTTCTGATATTTTGTAGGGAGGGGGGGCGCCCTCAACACCTTCTATTCTAACCTTAACTTCACCTTTTATAAGTGCAATTTCGCAAACTGTCCCAACTCCGTCCTTTGTTTTAACAGTTGCGCCAAGGCGTGGTGATTTTTTAATCAAATCCTCGTATGCATCTTGCTCGTACTTAAGGCAACACATAAGCCTGCCGCACGTGCCCGAAATTTTAACAGGGTTTAGCGAAAGCCCCTGCTCCTTTGCCATTTTGATGGAAACGGGCTGGAACTCGCCCAAGAAGGAGGAGCAGCAAAGCTCACGTCCGCAAATGCCAAGGCCACCCAACATCTTGCTTTCGTCCCGTACACCAATTTGGCGCAGCTCTATCCTTGTTTTAAAAACGCTTGCAAGGTCCTTAACCAAATCCCTAAAGTCAATCCTACCATCGGCGGTAAAATAAAACAGGATTTTGGAGTTATCAAACGCATACTCAACGTCAATTAGCTTCATATCCAGATTATGTGAGGCTATTTTACCCTCGCACAGAGCAAAGGCATCTTCCTCACGCTTGCGGTTTTCCGTCATCTTTTTTATGTCGGAGGGAGTCGCACGTCTGCTCATATTTTTAAGTGGGGAGATAATCTTATGCCCCTCCATCATTGTGTTTGGGATAACAACCTCGCCAATTTCCATACCACGGGACGTTTCCACAACAACGTAGTCCCCAATCTCTAATTTTTCCTCCCCCGGGGAAAAGTAGTAGGTTTTGCCTACTTTTTTAAAGCGTATTCCAATAACCTCAGTCATACATTTTCCTTTCTTTTACAGCTCCCCCTCGATTTGCGCAAGCATAACGTTCACACTAAGGGCGAAATTGCCGTTGCCTGCCAGCTTTTCACGGCATCCGCTAACATACTCAAGTATATTTAACAGTCGGGTTGCCTTTATTTTGCCAGCCAGATAATTTATCTGCTTTTCATAATTTATAAATTTGATTTCCCTGTTTTTAAGGGTTTTTTTAGCAAGGGCGTCAAATATAATTTCCTCAATAATCAAAAGAATATGGTTTATGTTAGCCTTTTCCTTTTCAAGGTATGCTCCAAATTTAACCGCCTTAACCTTGTCCTTTTTTAGGATTGCACCGATAAAGCCCATCACCATATCGCACTGTTCAAAAAAGCGGTTGTCCACCATTAGCTCTGCACCCTTGCCGATGTTCCCCTCCGCCATATGTGCGCAAAGGGAAATCTTTTCGCTACTCTCCCCCAAAAAATTATCCCTTAGCCACCCCTCCACCTGCGATTTTTTAAGGCGCTCAAGGGTAAGGGTTTGACAGCGTGAGGTGATAACGGGGAGGAGTAGGTTTTTTGAAAGGGCGGTTATGATGAACATAACATATGTCGGCGGCTCCTCCAATATTTTAAGCAGTGCGTTTTGCGCCGCCCCGGTCATATTCTCGCCATTTTCAATTATATATATTTTTTTCTCCCCTTCGTTTGGTGGGATAAATGCGTCCAATTTAAGGGGCTTAATCTGGTCTACTCCGATTGATTTTTTGTTATCCGCCATATCTATAACAAAAATATCGGGGTGGATATTTTTTAAAACCTTTTGGCAGTTTTTGCACACACCGCACGCTGATTTTTCATCACACAGCGCAAGTTGGCACACAAAGGCGGAAAGGGCTGTTTTGCCACACCCCTTTTCCCCCTCGATGATATATCCATGGGAAAGCGCACCCACCCTTGCCTTTTGGAGTAGTGAGCTCGTCAGCCCATCATTTCCGACAATTTTGCTCATTACAGCTTTTCAAATCTTTCAATATCCATAACGAACACAGTTGCGCCGCCTATTGTAATCTCAATTGGCATACCGCTGTAAACCCCACTTGTAAAGGGTGCAACCGCCGCAGATGGAACAAGCTCTTTGCGCTTTTTGCAGTTTTTGCTGATTACTTCCATAACCTCGTCAACACGGTCCTTAGCAGCACCGATTAGAAGGGTGGTGTTGCCGGATTTTAGGAAGCCCCCTGTTGTTGCAAGTTTGGTTGCGCTAAACCCAAGTTTAACAAGGTCGTGTGATAGGTTGTGGCTGTCGTCGTTGTTCACAATTGCGATAACTAGTTTCATATTTTTGCCTCCTTTAGAACATTAATGTTACCTAAAAAATATTTGTTAATATAATTATATGCCACTTCGTCGATTATTTCTCCTGCCACCAGATATGGCACCCCGGGTGGATAGGTGTAAAGGCTTTCGCCACACACCCTACCCAGCGCATCCTTTGTGTGGATGCTCTCTTTTTCCATACAAAAAGTGGAGGAGGGGGAAAATTTTGCCCTTTGGCGGCGAATTGGGCAGTGAGAAGCTTGTTTTTTGGTAAGAGTTGCGCCCCTTGAAATCTCCATAAGCTCCGCCCTAAGCCGTGCAAAATCGAGGTCACAAGATAGTGCGGAGGGTAGGATTACAACGTTTTCCTCATCCGCCATCTCAAGTGCGACTCCCTTTTTATAAAGTATATCATAAAGTTTGTAGCCATTCAAATCAATTTTTTTGGTATTTGCAATAATTCTTGTAAAATCGAAGGAAATATTAAGCTTTTTCGCCTTTTCGGGGGTCATCATTTGAAATTTGCCCTCTTTATCCAGCTCGGTGCTAATTTCTATGCACCAATTTGCTAGGGTCTTTACCCTCTCCCTACCAAAATGCTCCATAAATTGGCTGCCATACTCCAGCGATGCCATAATTAAATAGGAGGGGGAGGAGGTGTTGGTTAGGGAAATAACACTCTCCCACTCCCCCTTTTCCACACTTAAATTGGAGAAAAGGTAAGCCCCTTGGGTAATGGTGGGCAGGGTCTTGTGGGCGGAAATTAGGGTTACGTCCGCACCCTCCTTAATTGGTGATGGGGGGAGATGGTCGCAAAAGCCTAGATTACCACCGTGGGCGCTGTCCACAATCAAAAGTGCGCCATATTTTTTGCATGCACGAGAGATTCCCGCAATGTAGCTCGTCACGCCGTAGTAGGTGGGGCTGGTAATAATAACACCGCCAAAATCGCCACCTTTAAGGGCGTTTTCTACCTGCATTTCGGTGTAGCCACCTGTTATGTTAAACTCCTCAATCATCTCGGGGTACAAAAAGTCGCACTCCATTGAGAAAAGGCAGATGCCATTTATCACACTTTTGTGGCAATTCCTGTCAACCAGCACCTTTTTGCCCCGTTTTTTTAGCAGGGCGAGGGCGGAGTGCAGTCCACCCGTTGTCCCGTTTGTTAAGTAAAAGCAGTCCCGTGCGCCAAAGGTTTTGGCAGAGTTTTGTTGCGACTCGGCAATTACGCCACAGCTGTCATATAGATTATCCGTCTCGCTGATTTCCGTCACATCGTAGGGGAGGAGTGGGTTTAGGAGGTTCCCATCGGTCGCCACACCCTTATGCCCCGGCATAAAAAAGCGAGCGTAGTTTTTGCTTGCAAGCTCCTTTAGCATTTCGGCAATGGGCAGGCTAAACATAGTCACGCACCACCTTTGCACTCACAAGGAGGGGGTTTACATCCATCTTAACCTTGTCCCCAATTTCGCACTCTATTTTTGTAACGTCAAGGACTATGTTGCACATGGAAACTCTGCCGATTACACGTGCTTTTTTGTTACCGACAAATGCGTAAACGGGGGATTTATCCACCATCTTTTTTATATTCGCATAAAGGTAGCGCAAAACGTCAATCGGGCGGTAGGTGTCCTTGTCCTTAACAAGGGTAAACCCGTCCATATAGCCTGTTTGGACGATTGCGATGCGTGTGCGTGCCCTCGTTTTATAGACGTTAGCATACCCCACATTTTCCCCTTTTTCTATCCATTTTATCTCGTTAATTCTATTTTCCAGGTAACCAACTTTTTGCAAGTTATTTGGGATTGGCAGTCGCCCTAAAAGTGCAGACCCAACCCGCACCATATTAAAGTGGGTGCTTTCAAATTTAAGGGTGGCGCAGGAATTTGCAAGGTGGACTAGGGGGAAGGTTACACCCATATCCTCAAGGGACTTTAGAATTGTAACGAATTCATTAAACTGCGCCTTTGTGTGCTTTTCCTCCCCAAAGGAGGCACTAAGGTGGCTAAAAATACCGCAAAACTCCACACTCTGGCACTCGTTTTTAAGGGACAATATCTGTGAAATCTCACTTTTTGCAAAGCCATATCGGCTAAAGCCCGTTTCCACCTTTATGTGAGCGCACGTTTTAATCTTTTTGGCATTTGCCACCTCGTTTAGCATTTTCCCTTGTATGGTGGAGCCAACCGTTGGGGTTATGTTATGGTCAAGGAGTGTTTCAATCTCCCCCCTATCGCTCAGGGGGGTTAGGAGCAAAATCTCGCACAAAATGCCTGATTTCCGAAGCTCGACCCCCTCCATAAGTGTGGCAACGCCAAAATGGCGCACACCGTTTTCGTATAGCAAGGCGGCAAGCTCGCACAGCCCCAAGCCATAGCCGTTGCCCTTGACAACCGCCATAACCTCCGCCTTTGTAACCGCCCTAACACTATTTAGGTTGTCTATTATTTTTTGTTTTTCCACAATCAGCTTTGTCATACCCTACCTCTTATTATTGTTTTTAAGCAATGGGTTTTGCCATACCACTAACTTTTGATTTTGTTTTTGTTTAAGCAATGGGTTTTGCCGTACCACTAACTATTGGTTTTATTTTTCAGCAATCGGTTCGCCTTGCCCCTAACTTTTTCCTTTATTTTTAAGCAAAAACAGGTTCTTGCGCATCGTCCTAAAAGCTTTCTCCCCTTTGGTCACAGCCAAGTTCATAGCGGGGTTAAAAACCAAGTCCATCTCGCCTATAAACTCGGTAAACTCTCCGTTAAACCCCTTTTTAAAGCGATACAAACCATACAGCGGGTTGTCCTCCGAGATATCCCCCGAAACCCCCCTGAAATCATAGACGTTGCACTTTGTTTCAATCGCCCACTTAATCATCTCCCACTGCAAAAGGTAGTTTGGCATTGCGTTACGGCTTTCGTTCGACGATGCCCCGTAAAGGTACCAAACCTTGTCCCCATAGTGGATTGCAAGGGTGCCGGCAACCGCCTGTCCGTCCAAATACGCCATATAAAGGCGGGCGTTATCCCCCAAAACCTCCATCATTTTGGTGAAATACTCCGCACTCCTTATCACAAAGCCGTCACGAAGCCCCGTTTCCAACATAATTTTGTGGAAGGCTTCAACGTGGCTTTTATCAACAATTTCGGTTGTCACTCCCTTTTTTTGCGCAACTCTAATGTTATAGCGGGTTTTGGAGTGGAAGGAGGCAAAAATCTCCTCCTCATTTCTGCCATCTAAATAAAGGCGAAAAACGTAGCGTGGCTGAATACCCTCAAAGTTTTTGCTTGCGGTTTTAAGGGTAAACCCAAGGTCAAGGGCAATTTTTTCAAACTCCTTGTCGTCACTTTTAACGTCGCTATCAAGCTTTAAAACGTAGGGTTTATGTTCCTTGGCAAGCGCCCTTGCCCCGTCAATTAATTTTTTAAAGGTTTCCTTATCATGCACATCGCAAACGGGTCCACGTGGTGCGTACATAATAGTTGAGGGGAATATTGGCACTTTGCGTATCAAAACGCTCATAACCCCTTTAATCTCGCTGTTTTCGTCTCGCACTATAATGCCCTTCCACACCCAGCTTTCCTTTAAATCACCCCAGCTTGGGTCTTGCATAAAATGCCCTTTTTTATGGTTTTTTATAAACTCTTTATATTCATTTAGCGTGCCTTTTGTACAAAGCTCCATCTAATATTCTCCTTAAAACTAAAAAATTTTGTAACTTAAATGATACCATTTTCCTTGCCTTTTGTCAAAATATTCCGCACCAGCACCCCTTTGCCCCGCCATGCAAAGGCTCGATTTCCAAAGCGCTCTTTAAACTCTTTGTTTGTTATGTCAATTTCAGTATAATCACACACCAGATTTTCATAAAACTCGGGTATTTTGCAAATTTTGGCTCCTCTGTTTTTTGGGCACGCCGTCTGGCAAGTGTCGCACCCCCAAATAAGGGGCGCCTTTGCAATAGCCCCCTCCTCCCACTCCAAAAGCTCCCCCTTTTTTTGTGTTAAGTGGGAAAGGCAGCGGTTTTTATCATACCTAACCGCTCCACATTCCTCCATCTTTAGGGCGGAGGTGGGGCAGGAGGCAACGCACGCTCCACAGTGGTTACACAGGTTTTCCGCTGTTGGCTTATCATACCCCTCAAGGTTGTTCACGTCATCTGTTGGCTTATCATACCCCTCAAGGTCACTTACGCTACCTTTCGATTTATCATATCCCCTAAGGTCGCTCACGTCATCTATCGGCTTATCATATTCCCCAAGGTTGCTCACGTTGTCTGTCGGTTTATCATATCCATCAAGGTCGCTCACGATGTCCTTCGTCTTATTATATAAGCCAAGGTCGCTCACAATCTCCCCAATAAAAACGTAAGAGCCATGCTCCCGAGTAAGAAGCAGGTTATTCTCCCCCCGTTTGCCAAGCCCCCCGAGGGTTGCCAAATAAACCTCGTCAAAGGGGGAGTTGTCCGCAAATGCCACAAATGAGTTTTTAGGGTATTTTTCCTTTAAAGCGTCAATCACATTATTCAGTTTGCCCAATAAAACGCTGTGGTAGTCCGCCCCACGTGCATAAAGGGAGATATTGCCCCCATTTTCGCCACTATAATAGGGGAAAATTGCCACAATCGCACTTTTTATTGTAAAGTCCAGCCGTTTTGCACCCCCAACTTCTCTGATGGGGAAACGGCTAACGTCAACAATCCCAAAATCTGAAATTCCGCAATTTTTAACCACTTCTCGCATAGAAAACACCTACCTTGGTAATATTATATACCATTGCCATAACAATATCAATCTTAATTATTGTTACAAAAACCAACTTTTATCCTTTTGTTATGTTATGTTAATTTTTTATTTTTTAGCAAGCAAAACTGGAAAGCGCCTATACATAAGATTGTTGTTAATTTTTGACATATTTACAACGAAAACATTGTATAAATTAACGTTGAAATTTTAAATCGCCCTCAATATAATTAGTGTGATTTACAAAATAAACGCTGTTAATTTATTAGATATAAACAAAATTTGAGAGGAGTAACAAACAATGGAGAAATTCGTTTACCTGTTTACCGAAGGCAGCGGCGAGATGAAAAACTTGCTGGGAGGCAAAGGAGCAAATTTGGCAGAAATGACTAATTTAGGAATGCCCGTTCCTCAAGGTTTTACCGTATCCACCGAGGCATGCACCAAATATTATGAGGGTGGTGGGCAAATCAGCCCCGCAATAAAGGAAGAAATTTCAAATGCACTTAAAAAGATGGAGGAGCTTTGCGGCAAAAAGTTTGGGGACGAAGCTAACCCTCTCCTTGTTTCTGTTCGCTCGGGCGCACGTGCGTCAATGCCGGGGATGATGGACACAATCCTTAACCTTGGGTTAAATGATACCGTTGTTTTGGGGCTTAGTGCGCTAACGGGCAACGAGCGTTTCGCATTCGACTCTTACCGACGTTTTATCCAAATGTTTAGCGACGTAGTTATGGAGGTGCCAAAATCATCCTTTGAAAAGTTGATTACCAAGATGAAGAGGGAAAAGGGGGTTAAGCTTGATACCGAGCTAACCGCAGATGACCTAAAGGAGCTAACCTCGCAGTTTAAGGCGCATTTTGAAAAGGAGAAGGGGTTCCCATTCCCACAACAACCAAACGAGCAACTTTTCCTTGCGATTGAGGCTGTTTTCCGCTCTTGGAACAACGAGCGTGCAATAATTTACAGAAGAATGAACGATATCCCAGGCTCGTGGGGCACAGCGGTTAACGTTCAATCAATGGTTTTTGGAAATATGGGGGATACGTCGGGAACAGGCGTTGCTTTTACACGCAACCCATCAACAGGGGAGAAAAAGCTGTATGGCGAATTTTTGATGAATGCACAGGGAGAGGACGTTGTTGCGGGTGTTAGGACACCGGAACATATCGATAAGCTAAAGGATGTAATGCCCGAGATATATGACGAGTTTGCTTCAATTGCAAACCGCCTTGAAAACCACTACCGTGATATGCAGGATATGGAGTTTACTATTGAAAATGGCAAGCTTTATATGCTGCAAACCAGAAATGGCAAGCGAACAGCGGCGGCAGCCCTTAAAATTGCAATTGATTTGGTGGAAGAAAAAATGATAAGCAAGGAGGAGGCAATCTTAAAGGTTGACCCAAAACAGCTTGAAAGCCTCCTTCACCCTCAATTTGACGCTACGGCAATAAAAAACGCAAAGTGCGTTGCAAGCGGACTTCCAGCCTCACCGGGAGCTGCGTGCGGGCAAGTTTACTTTGAGGCGGATGACGCAGTTACGGCGGCAAAAGCTGGGCAAGCGGTACTTTTGGTTCGCCTTGAAACCTCACCCGAGGACATAGGGGGTATGGCAGTTGCACAGGGCATATTGACTGCTCGTGGGGGCATGACTTCCCATGCGGCGGTTGTGGCACGCTCAATGGGCACTTGCTGTGTTGCAGGGTGCGATGAGCTTAACATTGACGAACATGCAAAGATAGTTAAAATTGGCGATAATGTGGTAAATGAGGGGGACTTCCTTTCAATCGACGGAACAACGGGCAAAATCTATCTTGGGCAGATTAAAACTGTGGACGCAACAATTGCAGACACATTTGATACATTTATGGCGTGGTCAGACGAATTTAGAACCCTTAAAGTTCGTGCCAACGCAGACACACCACACGATGCGATAACTGCCTACAAATTTGGAGCCGAGGGCATTGGGCTGTGCAGAACGGAGCATATGTTCTTTGAGGAATCACGCATTGAGATTATGCGGGAGATGATTTTATCAAAAACGGTGGAGCAACGCACAACAGCCCTTGACAAACTGCTTCCAATGCAAATTTCCGACTTTACAGGGCTATTTAAGGAGATGAGGGGGTACCCAGTTACAATCCGCTTCCTTGACCCGCCACTACACGAATTTTTGCCAACGAACGAGGAGCAAATTGCCGAGCTTGCAAAAAATATGAACATTCCTGTGGAGGAAATTAAGTTTACCATAACATCACTGCACGAGTTTAACCCAATGCTTGGCCACAGGGGTTGCCGTTTGGCTATCTCCTATCCAGAGATTGCAAAAATGCAAACAAAGGCGGTAATAAAAGCGGCGATTGACGTTATACAAAATGGCGGCAGTTTGGTGCCCGAGATTATGATTCCGCTGGTTGGTGATAGCTTGGAGTTCAAGTATATCAAAGACCTAGTGGTTGCCGAGGCAACACGTGTTATGGAGAAAAACGGTGTGACAATCGAATACAAAGTTGGCACAATGATGGAAATTCCAAGAGCCTGCCTAACTGCGGACGAGATTGCAAAGGACGCTGAGTTCTTCTCCTTTGGCACAAACGATTTAACCCAGATGACCTTTGGATTTAGCCGAGACGACGCTACCAAATTCCTAGATGATTACTATGCTAAAAAGATTTTTGAGAGCGACCCATTCTCACGACTTGATATAGTTGGGGTGGGCAGCCTTATAAAGATTGCTGCGGAAAAGGGCAGGAGCGCAAGGCCTGGCATTAAGCTTGGAATTTGCGGTGAGCATGGCGGCGACCCATCGTCCGTTGAGTTCTGCCACACAATAGGACTTGACTATGTTTCTTGCTCGCCATTTAGGGTGCCAATAGCAAGACTAGCGGCGGCGCAAGCGGCGATTAAAAGTAAATAAAGGGAACTTGATTATAGGGTGGTACAGACAATGTGCCGCCCTTTTTTTGCGCTTGTATAGATTTACATTTTCTCATTAATTTCTCTTATTAAAAGAAAAGGAACCAAAAGAAAAGAATTTTGGATTTGGGGTGGGGAAAATGCTTAGTCCAAACGCCCCTTGTAAGCTGGCACCACCGCTGAATTTTTACTTTGCTAACGGTGACACCACCGTTGAATTTTTACTTTGCTAACTGGTTCCACCACCGTTGAATTTTTACTTTGCTAACGGTGCCACCACCTCAAAATTTCCTCCTCGCAAACTGGTGCCACCACCTCAAAATTCCTCCTCGCAAACCGGTGCCACCGCTGTTGAATTTTTACTTTGCTAACTGGTGCCACCGCCTCAAGATTTCCTCCTCGAAAACTGGTGCCACCGCCTCAAAATTCCTCCTCGCAAACCGGTGCCACCGCCGTTGAATTTTTACTTTGCTAACTGGTGCCACCTCCACAAGATTTACTCCTCGCAAACTGGTGCCACCTCCACAAGGTTTCCTCCTCGCAAACTGGTGCCATCGCACTACATTACGCCATCTCACCCTGATACCAACACTCCACCCACTAGCTGTTTCCACACCAAAAACAGGTGGCGACGATAGGTTTTGGTACCGATAATTGGCGACATCAACACAAGACCTCCACCACGTAAATTAGCATCACACCCTGCAAGATTTCCCTTCGCCACTTACTTACACCCCCACCCCTTCAAGCGCAAAAAAGGGCCGCTACAAAACCTGTAGCAGCCCATAGAAAGGGAAGAAATGAAAACTTATTTACCGATTGATTTTAGGTAGTTTGCTTGGTACTCTGTCATATATGCTTTTGCCTCTTCAGGGGTTTTGTAGAATGAGCTTAGCATATTCTTTTCTAAATAGTTCTTTTTGAATGCTTCGCTCTCGGAGATTTTCTTCATAGCCTCGCCCCAGAATGCAACTGCTTCTGCCGGCATATCCTTAGGTCCTACTAGGCCTCTCCATACAGGAACTTCAACGTCTTTGTATGCGCCTATTTCGCTTAGCATTGGAACATCTTTAAGCTCGCCGTCAAACCTTGTTTTTGTTAGTGCAACCGCAGGTTTCATATCGCCTGACTTGATGTATTGCAAGCAAGCTGCAGGCTTGGAGATTGCGTATTCAATGTGTCCGCCCAAAAGTGCTGTAAGTGCTTCGCTTGTTGCGTCGTGCAAGATGTAAGGCATTTGTAGCTCTGTTAAGCCTGTTGATTCAAGCAGCATACTATATACTAGCTCATCATCACCTTTAGAGCCGCCGATTGCAACAGGTGTGCCTGCTTTTGCGGCTTTAATTGCTTCCTCAAAAGATGCATACTTTGTCTTCTTGCCGGAAAGCATTAGCTGTCTGTCAATCGCCATAATTGCAATTGGTGTAAAGTTTTCAATTCTATTGTCTGTGTTTTTCAGCATAGGCATAAGGTCGCCGTTGTTAAATGTTAGGATTAAATGGCCGTCGCTCTTTGTTGTTGCCACTCTTTGGCGTCCAACCTAACCGCCGCCATCTGTTTGGTTGTTTACAAGGAATGTTTCCTTAACAATGCCCTCTTTTGTCATAATATCGGAGATTGTTCTTGTGTAAATATCGCTACCACCACCTGGTGAGGATGTTACAACCCACTCAATATTCTTGCTTGGTTCCCACGCTTTTGGTGCTGTTGGCGCAGGAGTAGGAGCAGGTGTTGCAGGTCATGGGGTAGGAGCAGGTGCCGGTGCAGGTGCGGAGCAAGCCACCAGGGATAGTGCCATAAGTGATGCTGTTAGCATAGCTGTTAACTTTTTCATTGTTTTCCTCCAAATATTATTATTTTTTATTTAGTGGGGAATTGCAGCTCCCCGTTTGCCCTTAATTAACCTTAACTTTTTTAAACTTTTTATAGATTGCCTTTGCGATTGGCACACAGATGATAGCGATTAGGATATACATAAGTGTTGCCGCAATTGGGCTTTCGGAGAAGTTGAAAAACGCTGATACGCTGCCTTGAGAAAGGATAAACGCACGACGCACGTTAACTTCCAATAGTTTTGCCAAAACAACCGCCAAAATAAGTGGCGCTGTTGGGTATCCGTTTTTCTCCATAATATAGCCAATAAGCCCCGCAAGGAACATTATGATAACGCCATACATAGAGTTGCTTGTGGAATATGCACCAACAACACACACAACGGTGATTGCCGGAATCATAACCTTAACAGGCACCGACAAAATTTGGATAAGGAAGGGGATTATTGCAAGTGCAATCGCAAGGGTTATAATGTTTGAAAGGAATAGGGAAGCGATTAGCCCCCAAACGAAGTCAGGGTTGGTTGTAAATAGCAGTGGTCCCGGGTTAAGCCCCCACATCATAAGACCACCAAGCAAAACCGCACCAGTACCCGAGCCGGGGATGCCAAGTGCAAGGAGTGGTGCGAATGCGCCTGCTGCCGCTGCGTTGTTCGCTGCCTCGCACGCTGCAATGCCCTCAACCGCGCCTGTTCCCAGCGGTTCTTTACTTTTAAACATTGTTTTTTGCACCGCATAGCCCATAAATGCGCCCGTTGTTGCACCTGCACCAGGCAAAATTCCAACAAAAGTGCCCATTAAACCCGAGCGGATTGCGGGTGGCAACATTCTTAAAAACTCGCTCATTGTGATAAGGCTGCCCCTAAGGCTAAGCTTCGCCTCAATCTTAGTTTCGCTGTCTCTATCCTCGTAAAGGGTGATAACCTTGGCAAAGCCAACCATACCGATAACAAGTGGTGTGAATGGGATGCCGCCAAGCAAATAGATGTTGCCAAAGTTGTAGCGTGGCACACCTGTTACTGCGTCCATACCGATACACGCAATCAAAATACCCAGCATTGTGGAAACTATTCCCTTTGTGGGGTTATCCCCAACAAGCCAGCTTATTGATGTCATTGCAACAAGGAGCAGCGCCGCCATCTCTATCGGACCAAAGTTAAGCCCAAGATGTGCAAGTGCAGGCCCTGTAAAGGTTAGGATTAAAATACCTATTGACCCACCGATAAATGAGGACATATTGGCAACAAAAAGTGCTTGCCCCGGCTTGCCCTTTTGCGCCATTGGGTAGCCGTCCAGCGTTGTCATAAGCGCCGGGCTGTCACCCGGGATATTAAGTAAGATTGCGCTGTACGACCCGCCGTACATATTTGCATAGTAAAGTGCACCCAACATAATTATTGCGGTGGTTGGGTTAAACTTAAATGTAAGTGGTAGTAGCAGTGCCACTCCCGCAAGGGAGCCAATTCCCGGCATTGCGCCAACGATGATACCAAGCACTGCACCCAGTATTGCAGCACCAAGGTTTTGCAGCGTTAGCGCAACTGTAAAGCCTTGTAATAACAGTTCGATGTTTTCCATATTAACCCCCTCCTAACCTAACAACATTTCAAAAATAATCCCCTGTTTTGCCGCAATATATTTCCCATCAACACTTAAATTATCATCCAAATCAAACTCTACAGAAGAGTAATTTCCTGTATTTTTTTGAAATACGTGAATTTTAGACACATCCAATACACCACGAATTTTTTTCAACAACGCCA
>CAZMCJ010000006.1:0-27711 GCA_964564795.1 uncultured Eubacteriales bacterium
TAACCTCAAAGGCTGTTGGAATGATGCACACGTTAATACTATATTTGCCAAGGCTGGCAAGGTCATTAATAGCATTTATGTTGTTTTCAATATACTTTTCATTTCCACCTTCGGGTATTTGTATCAAAAAGTTATCCCGTCCAAAATAAACGCCGTTATTCTCCCTTTTACCCAGCGACCGCTCCATATACGCTTTTGACGAAACAAAAAAGTCACGTTTGAAAAACTGATCCGTTGTGAATGTTTCAAACTCCCCTGAAAACTCCCCTTTTACCAGTTTTTGCACTGTAAATTTTGGTATTTTTTTAAGGAACCTGTTCTCGTTTTCGGAAAAATCCGCCTGTGGTTTAAATGCGTTAAATGCACTAAAAGCAATTAGGCATACACAAAAAGCAAGGGAGAATATTTTATTTATCATATTTTTATTCATATTTCCCCCTAAAACCTAAAGTATAGGAACGGATTGTAGGTGGAATCCACCAAATACGCAACCGAAACCATAAAAATTATAACCGCAAAAAGTGGGCGCAGCCAATAGAGCTTGCCAGAGGTTAGCTTTATCGCCAGCTCCTTTGGCTTGTTTGTTGACGCAATGCAAAGTATTGCAAGCATAAACCCACTGGAAATTATGTTGTACATAAAGGTGTTATCAATAAATTTGTCTCCCCCGCCAAACATAACAAAAATGAATGACCCACACCTCTTTAAATCTTCAATCGCAAAGAGCACCCAACCAATTATAACAAAAAATATTGTGTAAACGTGGGAAATTGCTGCCGGCATTTTTTTAAGCCACTTGCCAAGGAAGGTTTTTTCAACAATCAAAAGCAGGCAGTAGTAAAGCCCCCACAAAAGATAATTCATGCTTGCTCCGTGCCAAAAACCGGTTAGCAGCCACACAACAAAAATGTTAAAGTACATCCTTTTCATGGAAACCCTGTTACCACCAAGGGGAATATACACATACTCTCTAAACCAAGTGCCTAAGCTTATGTGCCATCTGCGCCAAAACTCCGTTATTGAGCGGCTGATGTATGGGTAGTTAAAGTTCTCCAAAAATTCAAACCCAAACATTTTACCAAGCCCAATTGCCATATCGCTGTAACCACTAAAATCAAAATAAATTTGGAATGTGAACGCAATTATACCAAGCCACGCCGTCATTACCGACATTGTGCCTAAGTCCATAACACTTATCCTGTCCCATAAAAATCCGATGTTGTTGGCAAGTAACACCTTTTTTCCAAGACCAACAATAAAGCGCATCAGCCCCTCACTGAATTTATCAAAGCTTTCCTCACGCTTGTTAAGCTGCTCCGCAATTGTATTATAACGAACAATTGGTCCTGCAATAAGCTGTGGGAACAGTGCAACATACGCACCAAAATCAATAACATTCCTTTGTATTTTTGCTTCACGCCTGTATACATCAATCGTGTACGACATTGTTTGGAAGGTGTAAAAGGATATGCCGATAGGCAAGGGCAAATTAAGCATAGGAATATTAAGGCCTGTTAGCAAATTAATATTGCTCAAAAAGAAATCGGTATATTTAAAATATCCGAGTATGGCTAGGTTAATTATAATAGAAAAAACAAGCACGAGCTTTCTCTTTTTCTCGTCGTTATCATACTTTTCTAAAAGCAGACCATTGATATAATCAAAGAATGTAGAAAAAAGCATTATAAAAATGTAAATAGGCTCACCCCACGCATAAAATGCAAGGGAAGTTGTAAATAAAATCAGATTTTTGACTGTTACACTTTTTACGAAAAAGTATAGTATAAGCACTACAGGTAAAAAATAAAATAAAAATAAAATACTAGAAAAAACCACTTTCAAACCATCCTTTTATGTAATGGGGGTAAAACCCCCATATATTATACAATTTTTAACATTAAAACTCAAGGGAATCAAAAACTTTTTCTGCTTCGGCATAGCTATCCGCTACAATCAAAACAGCATAGTTGCCCTTTGTTTTAACTATTGCATTGCTTGCTGCTTTATATTGTGGAGCTGTTGTATCTTTCCATTTACCTTGAATTTCTGCTTTACGCTTTTCCAAATCGGCAACTGCCTCTTTCAAGTTTGCTTCGTCACGAGCCTTAATTATTATAATCTCATTTGCGTTAGTTTCAAGTGGCGCTCCCTTTACAATAACATCCCCATACTTGCCTTTGTCAATTCCATAGGTTCCAAGATACATATCGGGTGACACATCAGAATATATTTTTGCCTCTTCTCCCATTCCCTCCAACATACGTGTTGCACTGTCGTTTAGAGACATTGTTGCATTTTGTACGCCATCCACCACATCATTTACCGGATTTTTTGGGTTGTCCGTTACATTTCCGTCAGCAGGTGGTACTTCAGCCTTATTAGCACAAGCAGCCAACACCAAAACAAGGGAAAGAATACTTATCGTTAATATAATTCTTTTCATTTTTCCTCCTTTTAATTTTTTATTTTTAACCCCAATGTTATTATGTTCAGTTTTATAGAATTTATATTATAAAAAAAATAAAAAAAAATGGTGGCATTTCTGCTACCATTTTAAAAATTTTTATTTAAAATATCTACGTGCTTCGCAGTACCTCGCTTTATAGTATGCTGAGCTAAGCTTCGTAATTTTAACAACATCCCCCGGGCTGGTTGCGTGCACAAAGCTGTTATCACCCACATAAATACCTACGTGACCAATAGATGTTCCGCCAATTGAGTTGGTGAAGAACACCAAATCCCCCTTTTGAAGGCTGTCCCTATCCACCTTAATCCCTTGTTTCATTTGCAATGTTGCAGAGCGTCCAAGTGAAACGCCGAACATTTTGTATGTATAATATGTAAATCCACTGCAATCAAACCCATTTGGCGTCTCCCCGCCATAGACATATTTTGTCCCCATAAACTTCTTCGCAAATTCCACAAGCTCTGCACCTTTATCTATGCCCTCTTGCGACATTTCTATTTTCTTTAAATCGGTTAAATATTTTGTGGCACAGTATCCAATTTTGCCATCGTACTCCACCTTTGTCCACACTTCATTATATCCAAGCGCATTAACCTTTGCATTAAAAGGGATTATTGTAAGGCTTTTTGCTCCCTCTTGCGCTTCTTGCCTAAGATTAAGCCCGCCATTTGCCACGCAGTATTTTTCCGCTGCGCTTTCATTTGAAATTGGCTTGACTTGTGGCTTTTCTGTAACCTCACCACCGGTGGTTGGTAGCTTGTCCAAATTTTTTACGTAGTCTTTTGAACAGTATCCTATTTTACCGTTATAGCTAACCATAACAAAATCCCCACTCGTTTTAAGGGTTTTAACCTTTTCGTTGTTTGGTATTATAACAATCGTTTCGCCGGCAACATTGGGGGTTTTCCTAAGCATTAGTCCCCCTGAGGCAACAATTTTTTGCTCTTTTGCTTGCTCGGTAATTTTTATGTATTCCCCCAAAACAAAGCCACGCTTGTCACCATAGGAGATATTGTACCACTCGCCAAAAATATCGTTAATCAAAACCTCTTCGCCATTTTTGATGACGTCCACCTTTGCGCTGTTTATGATTTTTTCTGCCCTTAGGTTTAGGCTTGGGCTGGCTGTTACAACACCATACCCTTCCACCGCCATTGCGGACGAAAAAACAGACAACCCTGCAAAAATGGTAAAGATTAAAACTGTTGTTTTAATTCCTTTTTTAAAGTTCACATTC
Source organism: uncultured Eubacteriales bacterium (assembly GCA_964564795.1). Lineage (GTDB taxonomy): Bacteria > Bacillota > Clostridia > Oscillospirales > RGIG577 > CAZMCJ01. Next base: position 3,705 of record CAZMCJ010000006.1, read on the forward strand.
TACCCCTCTTTCTTGAAAAGCGTAAATTATAAACTTAGTGTAACACATTTTAAACAAAGTTGTCAATTGTTAGTAATATTTTGGATTTATTTACCTTCTTTAATTGCACGTTGCAACCAAATTTCGCCAACGTCCATAGCCTCGTAAATTCCTGATTTTTCGCTGCTTTTGATGTTCCTTACCGATGCCTTAACGCTTTGGTCGGCGTGCTGCAGGTGAACCATAACTTTTGTTGCAACGTCGATATCATTAACCTTTTTGCTCTCCATAATTTGCATCATAATTATATATTTATCAGTTGGGTTGCCGTAGTAGATGATGTTTCCACATCTAACCATCGGTTTATCTCTATACATTAGAAATTCTTTTTCTGTACCTTTTTTTGCCATAATTATCTCCTCCCTAAAAAGCTTTTTATTATTTCTATGTTACCACACTTCTATGTGTTTGTAAACTAACTAAACTATTTTAATTGCGCTTTCCTTGCATGCCATTCCGCAATATCCGCACAGAATGCACCTTTCGGGTCTTACTGTGGCAACTTTATCTATAATAGAGATTGCCTGTTGGGAGCATTTTTTCTCGCACGCACCGCACCCAATACACCAATCCATAACCATAAGCTTGCGTTTTTTTTGCTTTAGTTTATTTATTTGCCCCTGGCTAAACTCCCCATTTTGGAAGAATGAAATATTTGCATCAATTTCGTCCTCACTTTGCATTCCCATTGCAATAACGTCAACAAATGGTAGATTTTTTAGGTAATCAAGGCATTCGTTTGGCGTGGTGTGGAGCATTCCACCCCCAAAAGGCTTCATCGAAACCACCCCAATGCCACTATCGTGTGCTTTTATAAGAGCAATTTCCATATCCGCCCTTGTCCCGTCCACAATTCCCGCACCTTTATAGTTAAGCATTGGGTGAACAACGTCAACCCCGCCAATTTCCATTGCACCATAAACAGCAGCAACGTGGTGCATAGAAACTCCAACCGCTTTAATTATCCCCCTCCCTTTGCACTCCAAAAGGTAGTCTAGCGCCTCCTTATGACCACGAAGGGTGTGGATACTCTCTTGCTCGTGTAGCATAAAAATATCAACTATATCCCTATCCATTCCTTTGCGCGCACCCTCCACAGCCTCTACTGCAAGTTCCTTTGTATAGGCATACGTTTTGGAAGATATAACAATATTATTCTTTCCCCACCTTTTAAGCCCCTCTTTAATATGAGGGTAATTGTTATAAAGCTGGGCAGTGTCCACATAGTTAATCCCCTTGGAAAATGCGTAGGCTAGTAGCTCCCCGCCACGCTCGGGAGTTAGGTTTGCTTGCTCCGGCGCCATTGTTAAGGAGCCAAAGCAAATTTTTGATACCGTAATATCTTTTGTTAGTTTAACCATTTGCATTAATTATTCCCCCAATAAAATAGGACGGGTGTTAACCGTCCTAAAAAATTCTACAATTCGTCCAAATATGATTTTAGCAATTCTTGAAGTATATCATCACGCTCCACCTTACGAATCAGGCTTCTTGCGTTGTTATGACTTGTGATATAAGTAGGGTCTTCTGATAGAATGTAGCCAACCATTTGATTGATTGGGTCATACCCTTTCTCCTTCAAGGCATCATAAACGGTTGTAAGGATAATCTTCATTTCCTTCTGCTTTTCCTTTGGCACCACGAACTTCAATGTGTCATTAAACATAACTATCACCTCTTTAATCTATTATATCACAATCCATTTAAATATTAAAGGAATTATTTGTAAATTTTTTTAACTTCTAAGGATAATTCCTAATTCTCTTTGGAGCGCTGTCATTATTTTTTGGATAACCTTATCCACTTCCTCGTCATTCAGGGTCTTTTCCTTATTTCGAAGTGTTAGCGCAAACGCCATACTCTTTTGCGTTTCCTTGATTTGCTTGCCCTTGTAAACGTCAAACAGTTTAACGCTTTCAAGAGTTTTTCCACCATTTTCCTTGATTATCTTCTCAATTTGGAAAGCGGAAATGCTATCATCACACACAAATGCAAGGTCACGAGTAACAGCGGGGAATTTTGGAAGGTGGGTGTACTTTCTCTCCACCTTTTTGTTTTTGCATAGCGTGTTAAAATCAATCTCTGCAACATAGACAGGTACCTCAACGCTATAGTTTTTTAGAACACGTGGGTGAATTTCGCCCAAGGTTGCAAGCTCTTCGCCATTTATTGTTATCAATGCACACCTACCTGTGTGATAAGATGGGTTTTGCCTTTGAGCCTCTATTTCGTAACCCTCTACGCCAAACGCATTTAACAACTCCTCACAAATACCCTTTAAATCGTAGTAATCACCATTATTGTAGAAGCCGATTGTGATAACCTTTTTCTCGGTCGGAAGCTCCTTTGCGTCCTCCCCTGGGATATATACAGTTGCATTTTCAAAGAATGCGCCACGCTCGTTCCTGTGGTTATAGTTAAGGGAAATGATGTCCATTATAGATGGCAGAGTTGTTGTGCGCATTACAGAGGTATCCTCCCCCAGTGGATTTAGTATGGTCACGCTTCTTCTTTTTATATCATTTTCTGCAAGCAAAATTTTATCGTAGCTTTTTGGGCTGATAAATGTATAGGTAATAATTTCAGTCAAGCCTTGACCAATAAGGATTGTATCCACCTTTTTCCTATCCTTTTGCACGTCGGTAAGCATGCCTTGTGTGGAATCTTTAAATAAGGTTGTTGGAATGTTATTATAACCATAAATTCTAACAATTTCCTCACTAATATCTGCAATAGTTTCCACATCTCCCCTAAAGGTTGGTGGGATAACTATGTCGCCCTCTATCCTAAACTCCAGCGTTTGCAAAATCCGCTTCATTTCCTCTTTTGGAATATCAGTGCCAAGGAATTTATTTATTTTTTTATCATCCAGTAAAATTCTAACTTCCTCTTTCATGGGCGCGGAGGCGTCTATAATTCCAGCAACAACTGTTCCGCACCCCAGTTCCTCCACAAGTGCGCACGCTCTATCAATCGCAAGCTTTGTAAGGTTCGGGTCAAGCCCTTTTTCAAACCTACCTGAGCTTTCGGTACGCATACCAAGCTTTTTAGCTGTAACACGCACGTTTGCACCAAAGAAATTCGCACTTTCAAAAACCACTGTTTTTGTGTCGTTTGCAATTCCGCTAAACTCCCCACCCATAACACCTGCAACAGCAGTTGGTGTGTCCTCGTCGCAGATAACAAGCATACTTTCGTCAAGCTTGCGCTCCACCTGGTCAAGGGTTGTAATCTTCTCCCCATTTTGGGCACGGCGCACAACAATTGTGCTGCCCTTTAGGTTTGCATAGTCAAAGGCATGGAGTGGTTGTCCAAATTCAAGCATTACATAGTTTGTTATATCAACGATGTTGTTTATAGGTCTAACCCCTGCATTCCTTAGGGCATTTCTTATATATTCCGGTGATGGCGCAATTTTAACATCCTTGATAACACGTGCGATGTAGCGTTTGCACAACTCACTGTCTCTAACATCAACCTTTAGGTAGTTTGAAATGTTATCGTTTTTATCCTCATTTACAATCGACATATTGGGCATAGTAAACTTTTTGGAGAAGGTTGCTGCCGCCTCCCTTGCAAGACCAATCATGCTTAGGCAATCAGGACGGTTTGATGTAATCTCAAACTCCACCACATTTTCGTCAAGGTCAAAAACCTTTTTTATATCCATACCAAGTGGATACTCTTTATCCAAGATTAAAATTCCGTCCTCTATCGCATATGGTGCGTCGCCAAGGGTTATGTTAAGCTCGGAAATAGAGCAAAGCATACCGTCGGACAATACCCCCCTTAGCTTTCCACTTTTAATTTTAACGCCGTTTGGTAAGGTTGAGTTGTTAAGGGCTACAGGAACAAAATCCCCCACCGCAACATTTTTTGCACCCGTTACAATTTGAACAGGCTCGTCCTTGCCAACATCAAGGGAACATACCACAAGCTTTTCTGCATCTGGGTGCTTTTCAACACTCAAGATTTTGCCAACTACAACGTTTGTGATTTCCGACCCAACGTCCTCTATCCCCTCCACCTTTGAGCCGGACATAGTCATCCCCGCCTCCAGCTCCTTTGGAGTTATATCATCTAATTCAACATAGCTTTTAAGCCATTTAATCGGTGCTTTCATAATTTTCTCCTTCTACCCTAAAATTGGTTTAAAAATCTCATATCATTTTCGCTAAACAGGCGCAAATCGTCAATAGCATACCTGCGCATAACAATACGTTCAAGCCCCATTCCAAAGGCAAATCCACTATAAACTTCAGGGTCAATTCCACAATTTTTTAAAACATTTGGATGCACCATACCGGCTCCCAAAATCTCAATCCAACCCTCGCCCTTGCACAGACGGCAACCAACTCCACCACATGCAAAACAGCAAATATCCATCTCTGCCGATGGCTCTGTAAATGGGAAATGGTGTGGCCTAAAGCGCACAACGCTGTCCTCGCCATACAGTCGCTTTGCAAATGTTTGAAGTGTACCCTTAAGGTCGCTCATTGTAACTCCCTTATCAACAACCAACCCCTCAATTTGTGTGAAAACGGGGGAATGTGTTGCGTCCACCGCATCGCTCCTATAAACACGTCCTGGGGAGATAACCTTGATTGGTGGTTTTTGGCTCTCCATCGTCCTTACTTGTACAGGCGATGTTTGGGTGCGCAATACAACATTTTCACTGATGTAAAACGTATCTTGTGTGTCCCTTGCAGGGTGGTTTTCAGGTATATTTAATGCTTTAAAATTGTAGTAATCAAGCTCAACTTCAGGCCCTTCTGCCACGCTAAAACCCATGCCCAAAAATATGTCGGACACTTCCTCTAGCACAATTGTCATCGGGTGTTTTTTGCCAAGGTGTTTTATTTTACCCGGCATTGTAACGTCAATTTCCTCCGCCTTAAGCTTTTGGGCAAAGCTGCTCTCTAGTAGTGCTGCTTTCTTTTTCTCCACTTCTTCCTCTATAAACGCTCTAACCTCGTTTGCAAGTTGTCCCACAATTGGGCGTTCCTCTGCGGTTAGACCCCCCATTTGTCTAAGGATTGATGTTAGCTCACCTTTTTTTCCTAAAAATTTAACTCTTAAATCTTCAAGCTCGTCACCATTTGCAACTGCCGAAAGTGCTGCATGGGCACTTATTCTAATTTCTTCCAGCTTCCCCTTCATCCTACTTCCTCCATATATAAATTCATATTTTTTCAAAAATTCATCTAATAATTTTAACATATAAACCGTGTATTTACAATACTTTTGATTGAAATTGGGGCTATAATGTGTTAAAATCACTATATTAATAGCAGGAGGTGACACGCCTTGAAAATTTACGGCAACGGCATTGATATAACGGAGGTTGAGCGCATTGAGGCGCTTTGCGAAAGCTTTTCCTTTGAGGAGCGTTTTTTTACTAAAAATGAATCTGATTATGCAAACAAAAGCAAAAATAAGTCCGAGCATTTTGCAGGGTTTTTCTCTGCTAAGGAGGCATTTTCAAAGGCGGTGGGTAGTGGTATACGTGGCTTTAAACTAAATGAAGTTGAAGTGTGCCACGACGAATTGGGCAAACCATTTTTCTGCTTTTATGGTAGCGCTCTTGAGCTTGTTTCCCAAAACTCCCTTTGCTTTTCACTCTCCATCTCCCACACTTCAAACTATGCGGTTGCAAATGTTATTGCGTGGAGGGAAGATTGATGAACACCCTCTTCACACAGTGTGAGCTTGATAAAATTATAAAAAAACGAGATAAAACCGACCACAAGGGCACCTATGGCAAGCTACTGCTAATTGGAGGAAGCCTTTCTATGGCGGGGGCGATTGCAATGGCAACAAAGGCATCACTTCGTGCCGGTGGTGGGGTTGTTACCACCCTTGTACCACAAAATATCCACGCAATTGTGGCGGGTGCATCCCTATCCAGCATGACTTACCCTCTACCTGTAAATGGTGATGCGCTAAGCTATTCCTCAATTAATAAAATCCTGGATTACGCTAAAACAAGCGATACTTTAGTGATAGGGTGCGGTATGACCTTAACCCCCCACACCATGAAAATTGTTGAGGACGTTGTAAGAAATGTTCAAATACCAATTATTATTGATGCGGATGGCATAAATGCCCTTTCCCTAAATATAAATATACTAAGGCAAAAAAAGGGGGAGGTAATTTTGACCCCCCACCTTGGCGAGATGTCAAGGTTATGTGGTAAGAGTATTTCCTACATCGAACGCAACAAAACGGACGTGGCAAAGGCATTTGCAACTGAATATAGTGTCACCCTTGTGCTAAAAGGTCCAAACACCATAACAGCCAGTGCAAATGGAGATATTTATGTGAACACAAGTGGCAACAGCGGGCTTGCAACAGGGGGTAGTGGTGATGTGCTTGCGGGGGTAATTTGCGCCCTTGTTGCAAGCACTAAAGACCCGTTTAAAGGCAGCGGTGCAGCTGTGTTTGTCCATGGCTTGGCTGCCGATATTGCGGCACGTCACCTTTCACAATATTCCCTTTTGCCAACCGATGTAATTGATGCTTTACCGTTTGCCCTAAAAAAATATGATTTTTGGGAGTGAACTATTTGAAAAAACTTGCGCTTTTGTTTGCATGCATTTTATGTATTACACTAACCGCTTGCAATGGGAGGAATTCTTCGTCCCACGAGCAAAAGCTGGAAAAACGTTTTAAGGAGGAGATAAATATTTCACAATCAGCAAAAAAACAATATATGAAGTATAACGGATATAAAGCCGCAATAAGTGGTGGTATGGTTGGACAAAAAGTAACCTATACGGTTGATATTGACCACTCGCCAAATTCCACCTGTGCAAGTGTTACAGAGCCCTTTTATTTGCGTGGAGTTTCTATAAATGTAAAGGACAGCGAGCTAAACGTGACTTACCGGGGCAAGGACTACACAGTTGGTAATAATATTTTAAACTTGCCTGTTAACTTAATTGTGCAAGTGCCCGAAATGCTGCTCCAAACAGTTAGGGAGGTAACGCCCGAGCTAACAACAAGCAAACTTTTATACACAGTGAGCGATGTGCTTAATATGCCAGATGTTTCCTTTGTGCTTGCACTGGATAACATAACCCTTAAACCCGTTTCACTAGAGATTAATAACAATAAAGAGGTCATTTCCCTTACCTTTTTATCATTTGAAGGGAGCGAACAGGAAGTTGAATAATTTTTACAACCGTGCATGGGCAGAGGTAAACCTTGATGCGGTTAAGGCAAATCATGACGAAATCAGAAGAAAAATCCATAAAAATTGCAAGCTTATGGCAATTATAAAGGCTGATGCCTACGGGCACGGCTCGGTACCCCTTGGGCATTTCTACGAGGATATTGGGGTGGATTATTTAGGAGTTGCCTCTCTTGACGAGGCAAAGCAATTGCGCTTTTCCAAAATTGCCTGCCCCATTTTAATTTTGGGACATACCAACCACAATTTTGCAAATGAACTTTTGGAAGGTAACATTACCCAAACAATTTACTCGTTGGAAAATGCCAGGGGAATGTCAGATTACGCACTTTCTCAAAATTCAAAAATCAAAGTGCATATAAAGGTGGATACGGGAATGACCCGCTTGGGGATTTTCTGCCAGGACGATGCCTCTATGGCTAGCACAGTCGACCTGATTAAAGAGATTTATTCGCTAAAGGGGCTTGAGTTTGAGGGGATATTTACCCACTTTTCTGTTGCTGATGAAGGGGACAACCAATTTACCCAGGTGCAGTTTGAGCGTTTTTCCACTCTACTCAGCCTGCTAAAATCACAGGGCATAACCTTCCCAATCGCCCATTGTGCAAACAGTGGAGCCATACTAAACCACCCCCATATGGCGCTTAATATGGTACGTGCAGGGCTTATTCTTTACGGAATTTTCCCAAACGGCAAGGTTCACGGCTTTAACCTTAAACCTGCACTTGCCTTAAAGGCACACATCACAAATGTTAAAACGGTGGAAAGTGGTGTATCGGTCAGCTATGGCAGAGCTTACCATACCAGAGAAAACCAAAAGCTTGCAACCGTTGCAATTGGGTATGGTGATGGTCTGTCCCGTGTTTTATCCGGTAAGATTAGATTTATCGTAAATGGCACCCTTTGCCAAAGCGTTGGCAACATTTGTATGGACCAATGTGTGATTGATGTTACCCACCTTGAAAACATTAGCATTGATGACACCGCAACCATATTTGGCGGAAAAGAGGATACCCATAATTTAATAGAAGAAATAGCAAGAAATTGGGGAACCATAAACTATGAAATTTTGTGCCAAATATCTAAAAGAATTCCACGAATTTACTTTAAATGCGAAAAACCTGTTGGCTCTCTCACATACCTAATTTAACAAATTATTAATTTCCTCATAAACTGTTATTGCAAAGGCTAGGCGTTTTACCTCGCTTTTGCAATAGATATTAGGGAGATATTTTTCCCACACAATCTTTTTATTTTTTTGACTAAAACTCACGCTTTTGTGTGAATAATATGTTTATGGAATAAATGATTAGCGGAGAGTGAAGTATGTGTTAGTTAAAAGAGGAGATATTTATTATGCAGATTTGAGCCCTGTTGTCGGTTCGGAGCAAGGAGGCATCAGACCCGTTCTTATTGTTCAAAATGATGTTGGCAACAAGCACAGCCCAACTGTTATTGCTGCCGCCATAACATCTCAAATAAACAAAGCAAAACTTCCAACTCATATAGAACTTGATAGCAATGGGTATGGACTTGTGCGTGATTCTGTGATATTATTAGAACAAATAAGAACCTTAGACAAGAAAAGATTAAAAGAAAAGATGGGGCATCTGGACGATGACTTGATGGCGAAGGTTAATAACGCCATAACAGTCAGCTTTGGATTGCTCGAGAATTAAGGAGGATTTTTATGAACTTTGCAGAGAAATTTAAAATCGCACTTGTTTTATCACTTATAACAGCAATTTTGGTTAGTACCTACATAGCCTTTGGCGCTGGTGGCGACTCTACCGACCCACTAATTTCCAAAAGCTATTTGGAAGATGTGCTAACACCAAAAATTTTGGCAGAGGTTGATAAAAAAATTGCGGCAAGTGCCACAACCGGAACCCCATCAACCGGCGAGGCAGTAGGCTTTGTTGCTGTTGAGGTTAAGGCTGGCCAAACACTTCTTGGCAAAGCAGGTACGGAACTGATTTTGCGTATAGGCACAGCGTCGGCTGTTTGCCCTGGCGATAATGGTATGGTTGACACAACAGCAGGGCTTGATTTGACCCATGGTAAAAATGTTGAGAAAAACCACGTCTACATTGTCCCACGTGAGGATGGCCGCGGTTTCAAAATGGCAGATAACGGTTTCGTTATGATTAAAGGTGGCTATACCGTTTCATAAATTCATCATAAAATTCAATCACCCTCATATACTTTTATGGGGGTGATTTTTTTGTTTGCAAAGCAATATCTTTCAATTGAAGGTGCCTTAAATGGTATGGCTATTTTTGCCTTTAGTAATTCAGGCGTTAGTATTTCTCTTGAGCTTAATAACCCACTAAATCAAAAGGCTCACCTTTATTTGCTTGCCTATCCGGTAGAAAACTATATGTTTTTGGGGGAGCTTTCCTCCCAAAGCTTTTCAAAAACATTGCCAATTTCGCAACTCCAACTTAGAAATTTGCCAACCCACAGCTTAGGGCTTGCAATTGTTTGCGGCAACAAGCTTTTGGGGCAAGGTTTTTTTGGCGGAAGTAAAATTACAAATGCAGATTTTTTGGAATCCCACCCCATAACCGAACAGGCGGTGCAAAAGGTGGCTCAACCACACATTTTGCCACCGTACTCAAGCATTTTTAAAAGCAATTATGGAATTGATTTTGAAGTGCAAAAGGAAAGTTTTTTTAAAAATGCACCCAACGTTGTAAAAATACTTTTTAATGACGAAAAAGAGTTTAAATATGGTGGTTTTTACACTGGAAAAAAGGGCGATTTTATACATATTTTTGCACTTCCCTACAATATAAACACCGATGAGTTACCCCTTGTTTCTTTTTTCCAATATTTATCTTATCTTCCCTGCTCAAATAAGACTTTTACATCTTGTTTATTTATAGGAGTTGATATCCAAAAAAATGTAATTTTTCCTATAATTTTTGAATAATTGTCTTCCTTTTTGTAATACTACTATTGTAATTATTTTTTAAGGAGGAAGGAAAAACATGCCAAATTTAAGTGCAAAAGAACTAAGCGCACTCGAAGATTTACTAAACAGCGAACATCTTTTGGTAAAAAAGTTTAACCAGGCAGCCGCCCTTACAACTGATTGCGAGCTTAAGAGCAAATTTGTTTCAGTTGCTGCAATGCACCAAAATCATTACAACAAACTACTAGGATATTTATAAAGGAGGACGTTATGAAAAATCCATTTACCGGTGAAGCTACACAAACAATGGGGGATAAGGAACAACTTTTTGATGCTCTATCCGCTCAAAAATTTACAACAAGTAATTTCAACACCTTTGCAAATGAATGTGATAACCAAAGTCTGCGCAACGATATGATGAGCATTTTGAACGAAGAGCATACAATCCAATATGATATTTATAAAGAAGCCAGCAAACGTGGATGGTATCCTGTTGCACCAGCTGAGCAACAAAAGATTGATATGGCAAAGCAAAAATTTATGAATATGAAAAATAGCTAATAACAATAAAAATGCTACTGCATATGCAGTAGCATTTTTATTGTTACATACTTTAAATCTAAATTTTGAAACCTTATGAAAACTTCTGAAACATATACCTATGTATTTTTAATTTTTTATCATATTTTTCTTTTTATACAATATAATCTAATGATTAGTAATAAATATTAGCTTTAAACCTTTCAAATCTTTCCAAATTATTTTAAATTGTGTTATTTTCTGTTAAATAAAATGTAAATGAAGGTAAATATATATGTTGCAGATTGAACGCATAGAAATAATCAAAAAAATACTAAGTGATGCGGGCTCTGTTGAGATAACTGAGCTTTCTAAAGAATTAAATATATCCACCTCCACCATAAGACGTTGCCTAAAGCAACTTGAGGAGGAAAATTTTGCCGAGCTGATTAGGGGTGGTGCTATCTTAGCAAGCTGTGGTGTGCTGTATGAATAACCATATGACATAAAACGAAAATCAAACCTTGAGGAAAAGACGAGAATTGCCGCAGAAGCCAAAAAATATCTCAGAAGTAGTGAGAGCATTTTCCTTGATTCCAGCTCCACCGTTTTTAACCTTACAAAATACGTTAAAGATGTGAAAAAATGCATGGTTGCCACAAACGATTTACTTATTGCATCTGCCCTTACATATGCCCAAGACGTTACAGTGTGCGTAATTGGCGGAACTCTTCGCAAACATTACTTTACAACCACAGGGCTTTTTGCCGAGAGCATATTAAAAGATGTGTACATTGATACCGCCTTTATGGGAATTGACGCTGTAAACATTAAAGGGGGACTTACCCTTACAAATGTTGAGGAGGTTCAAGTTAAAAAAATGGTTATAAACGCTGCTAGCAAGGTGATTGTTCTTTGTGATCACACAAAGTTTGAGCAAACCTCCTTCCTAAATGTTTGCAAATTTGAAGATGTTTATCTTCTAATAACGGGAAAAGAGTTAAGCGATGAACTTTACTCCAAATATGTTGAGGCAGGTCTGAAGATAATTAGAGTTTAATAAAAAAATATAAAAGGGGTGTTCATTCAATGTTAATGGAGAACTTACGGGAGCTTATGCTCCTGGAGGGGGTCAGCGGTTACGAGGGTGATGTTGCAAAAGTTTTCAAAAGCAAGCTTTTACCAAATGTAAACGAGGTAAGAATTGACAAAGCGGGCAATGTTATCGGCTTTATTAAAGGCAAAGACGAAAATGCAAAAAAGGTTATGGTTTTTGCCCACCTTGATTCCCCGGGTTTTATAATTCGCAAGATTGAAAATTCAGGGCTGTTGCAGGTGGATAGGCTAGGGGGTATTCCGGAGAAAGTTCTCCCTGCTTTAGCCCTATCCGTTGGAACAATAAACGGAACGTATGTTGATGGTATATTCGCCGTTAAAGCCCACCACGTTACCCCACCGGAGGAAAAGTATAAAGTTGACCTTGTTACAAACCTTTATGTTGATATTGGCGCAACAAGCAAGGAACAAGTGCAAAGCATTGGCATCAGAGTTGGCTGTCCTTGTGTTTACAAGCCAAACTTTACCGAGCTTTTGGGGACACGTATTTACGGCACCGCTGTTGATAATCGGGGTGGTTGTGCAACATTGATTGAGCTTGCAGAGCTACTTAAAAAAGACCCACCAAAGGCTGATGTTTACATAGTAGGAAGTGTTTGGGAGGAGTTTAACCTCCGTGGTGCAATGCTTGCCGCACGTACCATTAAGCCTGATTTTGCAATTTGTTTGGACGTAACCCTAGCTGGTGATACACCCGATTTATCAAGTAAATTTGATGTAGAGCTAGGCGGTGGCCCCGCTGTTGGGCTTTATAATTTCCACGGCAGAGGAACCCTAAACGGAACAATTGCACACAAAGGACTTTATATGCTTGCACTTAAGTGCGCTGCCCAAAACAACCTTCCACTGCAAGAATTTTCCGCACTTGGAATGCTTACTGACAACGCTTATGTTCAGTTTGAGAATGACTATGTTGCCTGCCTTGATATGGGCTTCCCCGCACGCTACACCCACTCCCCAATCGAATGTTGTGATGTTAGCGACTTGGAGGCACTTGCAAGCCTTGTTGCAATAATGATAATGAACATTGACGACACCCTTTCTGCAAGCAGATATTAAACTTAATTGATAGGAGAAATTTGAATGAGCATTAATTGGATTAAGGAAACCTTTGACACGAGCAAGCCTATTATTGCAATGTGCCACCTGCAACCAATGCCCGGAGACCCTTACTACGACGCTGAAAAGGGAATGGACTATGTTGTTTCGTGTGCGCGCGCAGATTTTCTTGCACTGCAAGAAGGCGGCGTGGACTGCGTTATGTTTTCCAACGAGTTTAGTATGCCATATCTTACAAGCGTTAAGCCACAAACCACAGCCACTATGGCAAGGGTTATTGGCGAGTTAATGAGCGACATCAAAATTCCATTTGGTGTTAACGTTTTGTGGGACCCCCTAGCTTCAATCGATTTGGCGGCGGCAACGGGTGCAAAATTTATTCGTGAGATTATGTCAGGCGTATATGCAAGTGATTTTGGAATTTGGAACACAAATGTTGGGGAAACTGCCCGCCACAAGCTGGAGGTTTCAAGGAAAGATTTAAAACTTCTTTTCAACATTGTTCCCGAGGCAGCTAGGTACCTTGCTGATAGGTCAATTGAGGATATCGCAAAAACTACGGTGTTTAACAATCGCCCCGATGCCCTTTGTGTTTCGGGCTTAACTGCCGGGGCAGAAACTGACTCCCAAATACTTTTAAGAGTTAAAACAACCGTTCCTGACACCGCAGTATTTTGCAACACAGGTTGCAGAATTAACAACATAGAACATCAACTTCAATATTCAGATGGAGCTGTTGTTGGCACAACATTTAAGGTGGACGGCAAGTTTGAAAACGCAACTGACGTTAAACGTGTTAAGGAGTTTATGGATGTTGTTAAAAAGATAAGGGCAGAGTAAGCCATATTGTGATGGAGGAAAAATGGTAAAGAATAAAAAAGATATTTTTCTTGGTCTTTCGATGTTTCTACTTAGCTTCTATATTCTATTTGGTAGCAATGTGGTAAAGGGTTCTTCCTTAGGCTCCTCATTTGTATACCTTGCAAGGGCAGATGTATATCTAAAGGGTCTTGCCATACTGCTTTGCATTTTATCCCTTTGCCTTATTGTTCGGTCAATCTCTAAGGCGCCAAAGGATCAGACTAAGTTTATGATAAGCAAGGAAGTTCTATTTACAGTTGCCTCACTTTTTGTTTACCTGTTAATTTTAAAAAGCATGGGTATTCCTCCTTCTCATAAACATTGCACTGCTAATACTTGGCTGTTTTATGGAGGTTACAAGCATAATCATCATTGTAACCCCACTGCTAATACCGGTGCTATCTGTACTAAAGATAGACTTTATATATTTTGGTGTTGTAATGCTACTAAACCTTATGATTGGTCAAATGACACCGCCTGTTGGAATGTTGCTCTTTGTAATATCGGGGGTTGGGAACATACCGGTGCATGAGCTTGTTAAGGCATCATGGCCTTTCCTTCTTGCACTTTTGGTAGCCCTCATACTAATAACTCTCTTCCCTCCTATCTCCCTTTTCTTGCCTGGTTTAATGACTTAAAAAATAAAAGGTGTAGCTTTTTTAGCTACACCTTTATTTTTAACCCATTCTTTTGCACGACTCCCTAACTATAATCTCACCTTGCATAAGAATAACTTTATTTGTGACAACCTTTTTGCTTTGCTTTGCCTCTATCGTTTCAATCAATGCCTTAATTGCCTCCACACCTTTTTCCTCGCTGGGCTGTCTAACCGATGTAAGTGGTGGAGTTATATATTTTGCCAAATCACTATCATCAAAACTTATTATTGAAATATCGTCTGGAATTTTCTTTCCATTTGCCTTAATTATTGAATAAGCTTCTGCAGCAATAATATCATTAAATGTAAAAATAGCAGTAATATTTGGGTTTTGCAAAAGCTTTTCTGTTGCTTCCTTTATGTTTGCCTTTTCAATTTTTTCACACACCTGAATATAGTCTTCTTTTATTGGAATATTCTTTTTTATATGCGCCAGCTTATAGGCATTCAACCTATTATAACTAGATGCATAGGATAGATTTCCAACTATTATTCCAATTTCTTTATGCCCTAGCTCAAACAAATAGTACATAACCTCACCCGCCATTTGAATATCATCTAAATCTACTGTTGTAAGCTTTTGTTCATGGGTTAAAATGTTGCCAATAGAGACAACCGGAACATTCTCCTCCAAAATATTTTCCAGTATATCACTCCCAACCTTTGTGCCCATAAGTATTATTCCATCTATTTTTTTGCCCTTATACTTATTTACAATATTGTTAGCATCATTATTCAGCTCCAGCTGCAAACAGTAGCCCCTTTGTTGGGCAACTTTGCTAATACCAACAAGAACAGAGCTGTAAATAGGATTACCAAAAAAATATCCAAAATCATGGTTCACAACTATGCTAATGGTATTAGACTTTCTGGTTTTCATCTCTCTTGCTGCCGAATTTGGTTGATAATTGGCAAGGACACTTTCCACCTGCTTTCTTGTTTTTTCGCTTACATATCCATTATTGTTAAGAACACGCGACACTGTTCCAACACCAACGTTACACTCTCTTGCCACATCTGCAATTGTTTTTGACATAATGTTGTTATGCTAATAGCCTAGTATTAGCACTTCCTCCCTTAAGTAGTCTTATTCTATTTATCATAATACTCCAAATATTTCTTAAAGCGCTTCTCGCAAAATGTATAATCTACTCCACCCGGTAAAACCTTCCTTTTAACCCTAGGCTGATAATCCTCCAAGCTTTTTAATCCGCCTTTAACTTTAATTGCCATTACAACTGCACCCATAATAGATGCGTGTTCCACTTCGGATACTAAAATTTCCCTATTTAGCATTGTTGCGAGCATATCCAGCCACACTTTAGATTTAACAATTCCGCCGGACACAAAAATGTTTTTGGGTGTCATTGCATTTTCGCACAATATGTTATAGCACTGGTAAATGTTAAACAAAACACCCTCCAAAACTGCGAAATACATATTTTTGAAATTGCTATCCCCCCTCATTTCGTAAAACCTGCCCCCTCTTAGGTCGTTCCACCCCGGGCATCTTTCACCAAAATTAAAGGGTAAATATATTGGTGCATTTTCCATATTTTTAAACTCACGCTCCACATATGCATCAAGCTCTTTATAGGAATACTTCTTATCCAGCACTTTTTTTGCATACCATTCCACACAGTTGCCCGCACCTGATGTTGCCGCCCCCACAATACGCTTACCCTCGGCACCGTAGTAGCACCATGTTTCGTTGTTTTTAGGGAGTATCGGCTCATCATATGCAAGTCGAAGTGCTGCGCTGGTGCCAACGGATAAGGTCATATTCCCCTTTTTAAGCGCACCTTCTGCTATTTGGTTCATTCCACCGTCCGCACCACACACAATAACAGGTATGCCCTCTTTAAGCCCCAGCTTTTCCGCTGCATATTTACCCATTGGCTCAGTATGCTCCTCGTCCTTAAGCTCACACAAATTAGCCCTGGTAAGCCCACAAAATTCAAGAATTTCATCGTCCCAATCAAGGGTATGTATGTTTAAAAAGCCACTTGCCGATGCTGTCATTTTAGAGCAAACTCGTTTTCCATCTGTCATCTTTTGAAAAAAATATTCAGGGAGGGAGGATATGTTCCGAGTGCTTTCTAACACTCCGTAATTGTTCGTTTCCCTAAGGTGAACCCACTTCCAAAGTGCATAAATGCTGTGACAAGGGTTGCCCGTTTTTTGGTATACCCACGCATTAATCCCCTCTTGCTCCTTGTACTTTTTAACGGTTGGTGCGGCATCGGTATTTGCCCACGTAATTACCCTCGTAAGTGGTTTTTTCTCCTCATCTAAAAACAATACTCCATGGTACCATGTACTGCTAAGGGCAATTATATCCACGTCTGAAACATTAAACTCCGCCAAAAGAGCTTTACCAAGTGCCAACACTTCCTCCGCCGCTCTATCCGCATCTATTGTAATGGTGTTTGCAAAGGTTGGGTCATACTCCTTATTTTTTGTACCTAGTACACCCACCTCAGTGGAATATAGCATTGCCTTTGCAGATGACGTACTAAGCTCAAGCGCAAGTATTTTCATAAAAATCCCCCTATTAAAAAAGCATTTCTTTTAAGTTCTTTATTGATATTTCCATCATCTTTTGTGTTGATTCTTGTGTGAAAGCACCTATGTGCGGTGTAAGTAAAAAATTATCTAGATTAACCAATGGATGCTCACCCGCAGGCTCACAACTAAAAACATCAGATGCTGTGCCCGCAATTAAATTATTGATAAGTGCCTCATACAAATCATCTTCATTCACAAGTTCTCCCCTAGATGTATTAATAATATAGCACGTTTTTTTCATTTTTTTAAGTGTTTTTAAATTAATAATTTTTTTTGTTTCTTCTGTCTGTAAAACATTCCCACATGTTAGCACTATCCCCCCACCTGGAGAGCCATGCTTATTTGCATATTCTACCTCCTTTATTACTTTTTATTACATGCCTTCAATCAATGTTTCACAATTAACTCCACCAAAAAAAACAGAGCTTTTCAGCAAATTTTTCCTTTAAGAGCTTTATATCCATGCCGATGCTAGTTTGAATTCCATGCCACTCATCTATACGAATTTCCGCAAATAAATCAAGGGCATCCCACATATAACCACCTGTTTGCTTTATGAATATTCCGACCCTTTTATGTACCTCATCACATTGTCTCTTTATATCTTTAATAATAAGCTTCTTTAAGCGTTCTCTTCCCATAATAAGAGCTCTTTCTCCTGCAAAATCATCACATGCCATAACAGCATCTACACCTGCATCAAAAAATCCATTTATATATTTAATATAACTATTAACATAAATATTAATCTCCCTTTCCACAAATTCTTTATCATCAATTATCCTGATTAAAATTTCCCCAATACCTACCGTTTCTAAAAGTGTAAAGGTTCCATCAACTGTCAGACACCCTACAATAAAGTGTGTGTTTCCTATTTTTTCAACAACACTCCTTACAATATCCATCTCGCTTTCATAAATAAAAAAGTTTTCATCTAGAGATTCCCCTCCTCATCTTACATAACTCCAACCTAACTTTTACGGTATTTGTGTTAGCACCGTTATATATTCGTTAACTCTTTCTTCCCTTCTATTATTCCACAGTGCAATTTCTCCTCAAAGCCTTTATCGTATAACGTTTTAACCCCCAAAATCTCGTCCGAAATTTTTACGCTTATAAAATTTTCACCATATGTCACATAGTCGGATTCCTCTCTAGCAAACTGTAAAAACACCTTTTCTTTCCCTGTAATAATTTTCACTCTCTATTAATTTATGGAAACGTTTCCACAAATTAATATTATCACTATATAAGCTTTTATACAAGTATTTTATGTGGAAATACTTTACAATATTCCTATATTACATTTGTATAAATTAACCACCTTCCTTATATTATTATTATATTCCATATTATATTCCATATTATATTAATTTTGAATACACTTGACTTAGGGATAAAGCATAGCTACAATTATAAATGTATAAATGTTTGCTTTATGGGGGTGAGAAAATGCAAGAGAGCAAAATTGAACTAATTTGGGCTAACAAAAGCAAGCACAAGAACAAAAAAGGGTTTTTAGAAGATGACCACGACTGTTTTCAAATGAGCTACACACAAACAGGCACAGGAATTTTACACATTGACGGCTTACCTTATGATATAAAAAGTGGTATTTTATATATTATTCCTCCATACTCCAAGCACAGCCTTACCATAACCTCAAAGGAGCCCCAAGAGGGTGTAGAGCTTAAGTTCAAGCTTTCCGCAGGCAGCCTTTACGATAAAATTGTAGCCCTTCCACACGTTATAGAGTGCACAAAGGAAATAGAGGTACTCCTTCTGGGTGCCCATTTGGAAATTGTTAAAAATTCCTCCAACGCAATCGAGTGTGCAAGCCACTATGCTATGATTGTCCTGTTTAACTTAATCAGAATTTGCGAAAGTGACGACGAACCCTCCACCCTCTTCCACGAGGTGCCATTTGGGGACGAGCTCCTTATGAATATAAAAAACTATATTGTCTCAAACATCTCCCAAAAGTTCCATCTTGACAATCTATCCCACGTTTTTGGTTATAATAAGGCTTACCTTTGCAAGATGTTCAAACAGCGCTATGGCATAACTATTATGGACTATTACAACAGCATACGTATGCGAATTGCTCAGCAATTAATAGTGGAAAAAGAACAAGGTTTTACATATATTTCTGAATATTTAGGGTTTGAAAACACCAACCATTTTAGCAGAATTTTTAAAAAATATGTTGGTATGCCACCCGGGGAATATAAAGAAAAACAGCTAAACTTTGTAAATAATGGAATAAGCGTCAGGTACGATTATATAAATCCGGATTATTTTAATTTAAAATAGCAAAAGGCACGAAGTAAATTTTTACTTCGTGCCTTTTCGGGGTAGGAAAGTTATTTGAAGAAACTATCAATAATTTGTGTTGCCATATCGCACCATCGCCATAGGCGCTTAGGATCACCCCTTAGTGTGATTATGGTCTTCATCAGTATTTCCACCTGGCAATTGTGTTTAATCGCAAGCTCACATACCTGAGTAAGCTCATCTTTGAGGAAGTTCATATCTTCCTCGTCCCCTGCCAGATAGTTGGAGTTTGGCTTGAACGAAAACACCGTTTTTGTGCCTCCCAGCTTTTCCATTCCGTTTTCTATGTTGCAATAAGGGGACATTGATATTTTGCGTAAATTAGGAAACTCCCTCTTTAAAAGATCCACCTTATTATCAAGGCGCTCGCAGCAGCCATAATATGTTTCAAAAAATAGATTTGCAAATTCACGCTCGTAAGCAAAGGCAAAATCACGGCTCATATTAGGGGAGATTGATGTGAAAATTTGATCCGCCACATCACCCCAGTTATCCTTTAGCTTGCCACCTATACCACTTTTTGTAGGTTGTAGAATTCGATTAGAGTAGCCATATCCTCCGTTACCCATAAAAAAGTTGGTGTTGTTGGAGGAAACAAGCCCCATTTGCTCATACCTCTTGGCACGGTCTATGCTTATATCCATATAGCGTTTTACCGCCGCCTCCATAAACTCAGGATTCTCCACAAAGCCATACATCCCCTCCTCAATACCCATCCACGATAGCAAATCGTCCCATGGGGTGCATCTGAATTGGGAAATACCAAACAGCTTAACCTCCAAAATTCCGTCAAAAATCTCTTTCATTTGTGCGTAGTACTTCATTGTTTTTTCTTCGTTGTACTCGATTTTGGAATATTCTATTTTCTCTAAATCCTCTTCGCATAGTATCTGGGGGTTAAAGTGCTTTGCCGTTGCAATCTCCCCTGTCCTTTTTGAGTAGTCGGGGTCGGTGCTTTTAACCTCTATACCATATTTTGTATCCTCTATAAATGTGGGACATAGCACAACATTTTCCACCACTCTGTGGCAACGCATATGCTTCCATTCGTATATCGTTTGGAGCATCTCGCTCTCCACATTCCTGAAAAACGGTTCATCAATCAGGCAGGTTAGCTCATCGTTATGCTCTATTGTATATCTTGGATAATCACGTGCAATAAGTGCAGGCTTGCTCATATTGCCATCGTTTAAATTAGTCCAAATCTTTCTGTGTGCGTCTTGCAGGGGGCTCTCTGCAATCTCTGCAATCTGTCTGCCCAGCTCCTGCAAGCGCTCCACATCTTTTTTTGCCAGTATTACCATAGTATTTTACTCCTTAATTTAAAATCATTCCCCCTAGCCAAAAATCAAAGTAGGCAAAAAGGTTGAAAGTTGCGGTATGAGCATACATAATAGCAAAACAACTATTAACGAGGCAAAGCATGGTTTTAAATACTTAAAGGTATCTTGCATTGGTATTCCAATAATTGATGATGTTGTTGATAGCAACACTCCTACCGGTGGTGTTACTTGACCAATTACCAACGTGAATACGATTAGAAGCCCAAAGTGAATTGGATCTATACCAAACTTAACTGCCAATGGATATAAAACCGGAGCGAATATAACTGTTGCCGCACACGTTTCCATAAACATACCAAGCAATAGCAAAAAGGCAACCACTATAAATATAACGCCTAGAGGATTATCTGTTATGCCCGAAATAATAGTCGTTACCCACACAGGGAAATCCACACGTGCGAGTTGCCAGCCCATAATATTTGCCATACCCGTAAGAACTAGGATTGTTGCACCACTTAGTGCTCCCTCGCCAAAAACTCGTGGTAGCTCCTTAAGCTTTAACCCCTTGTAGACAAACATACCAACAAACAAACCGTAAACGCAAGCAAGCATACCAGCCTCTGATGGGCTGCAAATCCCGCTTATTGTTCCTCCAATGATGATAACCGGCATCATAAGCGCCCAAAATGCATTTAGGATTGTTTTTAGAACCTCTTTAATTGGCATTCTTGGCTCTTTGGGTATGTTGTTTTTCTTTGCATAAAAGTAGGAAACAACCATAAGTGCCACGCCCATCATAATGCCGGGAATAACACCAGCCATAAACAACGCACCAACTGAAATCCCGGCTATTGAGCAGTACATAACCATTAATATACTTGGCGGTATGATAGGACCAATTGTTCCGCCACAAGCTTGAAGGGTTGCAGTGAACGCCTTATCATAACCGTTTTTGTTCATTGCCGGCACAAGGATATTGCCAAATGCAAGCGCTGTTGCAACAGATGAACCTGAAACAGCCGCAAACATCATACAAGAAACAATGCAAACATGGGCAAGACCACCTGTTAAATGCCCAACCAATGCTTTAGAAAAGTTAACCAGTTGCTTTGATATATCCCCTGCCTCCATAATGGAGCCGGAGAGAATGAAAAATGGTATTGCCATCATAGAAACTGAGTTCATTCCCGCAAAAATACGTGGTATAACACCTAGAATGTCAACAGTTCCCTCCATCATAACAACAATGCAGCCAGCCGCACCCATAGCAAAGGCTAAAGGCATTGCAAACAAAAGGAAAAACATAAAAATTACAAAAAGTGAAATAGCATACATTATTTTGTCACCCCAACTTCTTCCTTGCTAAGCAGTAATTTTGCCAGAATATGTGCCTGGGATATTATTGAGAGGAATATCCCAATTGGCATACAAAGATAAATGTAACCCATTGGCAACCGCATTGCCGATGACTTTGAAATCATATTCATTGCTGACATTTGCACTGTATATGGTAACAAGAAAAGCAAGAATACGATTAGCATAATATCGCCAATCAGATACATTGCCTTATGTATTTTTTGGGGAAACAAGCTGGATACCAAATCAACCACAATGTGGGATTTGCGTGATACCAAAACCGGGCATGCCAAAAATGTCATCCATATCATTATAAATCTTTGTGCCTCGTCCGCCCACATAAGTGGCCGACCTATCAGCCTAAAAACAACATTGCAAAAACATATCGCAAGCAATATCATAAGTAAAGTTGATGCCCCATAAAACTCAAGTTTGTTTAATTTTTTTAAGTATTTATCTATTTTGTTCATAGCCTTCAAACAATCATTCCTCCCCTATCCTATATTAGCTAGCTTTTATTTATCAAGGGAAACAACGAAATCTATAAGTTCCTGTCCACCCTTAACCTTAGATGAATAATTGTCCCATACTCCTTTACAAGCTGCTCTAAACGGCTCTGTATCAACATCAACAAACACCATTCCCTTGTCTGCAAGTCTGCCTTCAACTTCACTAACAGCTTTGTCCACCCTGTCCATGCCATCTGCTGCTGCCTTTTTAGCAGAATCCATAATTTGCTGTCTTGTTGTATCATCAAAACTCTTTAGAAGTTTTTCATTGCCAACAAGAGACGTATCGCATAAAATATGGTTTGTTCTTGCTGCATATTTTGTTTGCTCGTATAGTGCACTTGCTTCTATGGAGAATGGACCATTTTCAAGCCCATCAACAACACCTGTTTGCAGTGCTGTGTAAATCTCGCTATACGAAACTATTGTTGTTGCGCAGCCCAGAGAGTCAAACGTTGAAACATAAAGTGGGATATCAGGAACACGAATTTTTAATCCTTTCATATCATCAACACTAGAAACTTTGTTTTTGCTCCACACAAGTCTTAACCCCTCGTATGCAGGTGCAAGAACACGAACGTTAGAAGCCTCTGCTATTTCTTCAATTAGATTTGCGCACTCGTCACTTGCAAAGAAAGCTCTAACATGTTTGTAATCACTAAATAAGTATGGAAGTGCAACAATATCCGCCTTTGGGTAAACAGTTGCAAGTGTTGGGAAGTCGTTCAGTGCAAAATCAAGGGTACCCATTCTAACAGCCTCTGCATTTTCTGCTTGAGTACCTAGTTGAGAGTTGCCATAAACGTCAATTTGAATTTTACCACCCGTTGCATCTTTAACATTTTGTGCAAAATCAAGTGGGGCTTGAGCGCACACGTGGCTATCGTTGATGTGGTGTCCCAGCTTTAACTTCATAACCTTACCCTCGACCGGTGTGGTTGTTCCTCCCCCTGCTGGAGCCCCCGGCTTTGGAGATGAGCATGCCGCCAAAGTTGTAATTGAAATTGCAATACATAATACCATTGCTAAAACTTTTTTCATTTTTACTCTCCCTTTCACTTCATAACTTTTTAGGTTTGCTGTGTTACCGCTGTGATTATAACTGCATTATAACAAATTTTTGTAAAAATAAATTATCTAGAATTTTCTTAAAACTATCTAAAATATGTTTGTTTAGCTTTCTTTTATGTTTTTTTGTAAAAATAAACAATCTTTCGTTTTACAATTTGTAATATTTTACTATCTTATATTTTCCACGTTAAAAATTTACAAAAAATATAGTCTAGTGCATTTTTGCACCAGACTATAAAAAAATTTAACCCGCAAAGCAGGATAGTTTCTGCAATAACCACCAAAACTATCAGAAGGAAAGAACGCCCCCCGACCCCAAACAGCAAAACCCCCTCAAAGGCTTTAAACAAGCGCTTTAAGGGGGTTTTTAGTTGGAGGCACCACCCAGATTTGAACTGGGGGATAAAGGTTTTGCAGACCTCTGCCTTACCACTTGGCTATGGTGCCATAATTTCATTTAAACAACAAAATGGAGCGGATGACGAGGCTCGAACTCGCTACCTCCACCTTGGCAAGGTGGCGCTC
>CAZMCJ010000007.1:0-7453 GCA_964564795.1 uncultured Eubacteriales bacterium
GTAAATGTGTACATCTCCTTTTGCACAACGTCCGTCGTGTCCCCCACCCCTCTTGCGAACAGCTCCGTCACTTCAAAGGTTGGGAAGCGCACCTCTTTATAGTTAAACCTTTTGCAAACGTCCTTGCAAATATCCTCAATAAAATGCCATTTATAGCTTTCGTTTGGCAAAACGTCCTTTGTTCCTCTTGGTTTTTTAATCATAATCAACACTATCCTTTTTAAACAAAAATTTGGGGTAGACACGTAGCCTACCCCCTAATATTCAATGTTTTACCGCTTTGGGTTAACAATATCACGCCAATCAAGGTCACCACGTTCAAGCCCACGCACCAAAACCTCAGCAGTTGCAACGTTTGTGGCAATTGGGATATTGTGCATATCACACAACTTGATTATGGAGTTCATATCAGGCTCGTGGTACGCTTGAGTAATGGGGTCCCTAAAAAACATTACCAAATCAATTTCATTATAGGCAATGCGCGCTCCAATCTGCTGGTCTCCACCTTGTGGACCGCTCAAAAACTTGTGTATCTCAAGTCCGGTAGCCTCCGCCACCAGTTTGCCTGTTGTGCCTGTTGCACAAATGTTGTGCTTATTAAGAATGGGGTAATAGGCAATGCAAAATTGTATCATCAATTCTTTTTTCTTGTCGTGCGCAACCAGTGCTATATTCATTATAATCACCCTTTTTCTATATTTAAAAAAACTTATAATAAGCCCATATTATCTAGCTTATTTTACCACATTCCCTTTATTTAGTCAATAAAAAATATGGGAGCAGTGGGTGAGCAGGAATAAATGACACCACTCGTATTTTTTCATCTGTTTTCTTTTCTTGCTAAAAGAAAACAGATGAAAAGAAAAGCATTTCGTCTTTATATCTGGGGATTTATTTGGACTAAACCCCAACAGTATTCCCAACCACAAACTTTTGCGCCACCCCAATTTTGAACCACTCTATATTGTGTCGTCCTCCCCAAAATTGTGCCACTGTTGCAAGGTTTGCACTCCACAAACTGGTGACACCGTCGCAATTCTCCACCCAAACTAACTGGTGACATCGCCTAGAGGCTTTCACCAATCAAACTGATGAACCCTCCCCCACTGGCTTGTTCCACAATCCCACTAAGGCGCAAAAAAACGGGGCAGCCAAATGCTACCCCGTAAGAAAATCTTTAATTATCTGTCAACACGTGCGCCGCCGCCGCCCATAAGCTTTTTAACCTCTGCAAGGCTTGCCATTGTTGTGTCCCCAGGCGTTGTCATTGCCAGTGCGCCATGCGCCGCACCAAAATCAACTGCCTTTTGTGGGTCACCTGTTTCCATTAGCCCATAGATTAGTCCTGATGCGAAGGAATCGCCGCCGCCAACTCTATCCATAATCTCAAGATTATCGTATTGCTTTGCTTTGTAAATTTCGCCGTTTGACCAACACATTGCGCTCCAATCGTTAATTGTTGCAGTCTTAACGCCACGCAAAGTTGTTGCAACAACCTTAAAGTTAGGGTATTCCTTAACAACGTTGTCAATCATCTTCTTGTAGCCATCAAGGTTTAGCTTGCCACCATGGATTTCGTTTTCCTCAACCTCAAAACCAAGGCACGCTGTAAAGTCTTCCTCGTTACCAATCATAACGTCGATATACTTTGCAATCTCACGGTTAACCTCTTGAGCCTTAGCTTTACCGCCGATAGCATTCCATAGAGATGGACGGTAGTTAAGGTCATAAGATACAATTGTGCCATACTCTTTTGCCTTTTTAACACACTCGATAACAGTTTGCGCTGCGTCCTCGGAAAGTGCCGCAAAGATACCGCCGGTGTGCAACCATCTAACACCCAGAGTTCCAAAAATGTAGTCCCAGTCGTAATCTGTTGGCTTGATTTGGCTTGCAGCCGTGTACGCTCTATCAGAAACGCCTAGTGCCCCACGAACACCAAAACCACGCTCTGTGTAGTTGATGCCGTTTCTAACATTTCTGCCGATACCATCGTAATCAACCCACTTAATGAACTCGGTATCCACGCCCCCTTGCAATATGCAATCCTCAACCAAAAGTCCAACATCGTTCTTTGCAAGCGCAGTGATAACACCCGTTTTAAAGCCGAAGCATCTTCTTAGTCCACGAGCAACGTTATACTCACCGCCACCTTCGGAAACCTTGAAGCTTCTTGTGCATTTAATCCTGCCTTCGCCCGGATCAAGTCTAAGCATAACCTCGCCCATGGAAAGTTGATCGTACTTACAATCTTTTTTGTCTCTAAGTGTAATCATTTTTATCCTCCTAAAATTTTTTTCTTCTATTATATATCTTTTATAACATAAAATTTTGTTTATTTCAATAGCAAAATCAAATTTTGTCCAAAATACGGTACATTGTTTCGCATAGTGAAACGTAAAAAGGGCAAGAAAAAAACCCCAAGATTACTACCTCAGGGAATTGTGGAGCTGGCGAACGGAATCGAACCATCAACCTGCTGATTACAAATCAGCTGCTCTGCCAATTGAGCCACGCCAGCAAATGTATATTTTTGTTACGACAAAAGCTATTTTATCATATTATAAACTATATTGTCAACATTTATTCAAAAATTATTCAAAAATAGGTTGACTTTTTTTTATAATAATTATAAAATGGTGTAGCAAACTAAATGCCTTTGTAGTTAAGTGGATATAACAGACCCCTCCTAAGGGTCAGTCGTGAGTTCGATTCTCGCCAAGGGTACCAGAAAAAGTCATGTATGAGTATTTCAAATCATACATGACTTTTTGTTTTATCTATGAGGAGATGCCGTAAAGATAATTTATATTTTTAAAGGAGTGTTTATTTGAAAAGCAACATTAACACCATAAAGATTAGTTGCATAATTTCGTCTGTTGCAGTAATAATATCAGCGATTAACCTATATATATCAGCTTTTGATATGTCCGCTGTTGCAATATTTTGTAGTATGATAGCTATATTTTGCTGTGCACTTTCCAACTATTGGTCACAAAAGAAAAAAGACGCCTCCAGTAGAAAATGAGCATAACTCTGCCTGATGATAGTTCAAGCCCTCTTTGGAAAATTGGGGTATATGTAAATTTAATATCTCTAACAAATAAAGGCTGTAAAACATTTCGTTTTACAGCCTTTATTATTAATGTATGGTGATAATTTTTATTCTTATAAGGGTGCAAGCTTTTTATGCATTTTTTCCACCTTATCAAAAATAAATGGTAAAGCAGGTGAAATCCCCCACCCTACTTGTGGCGGTAATCTCATACCCGTACTGGGTGCAAATCTCCTTTGCAATTGCAAGCCCAAGACCCGTGCCCTTTTGGTTTTCCTTTGAATTACTTTTGTGGAACCTATCAAAGATAAAGGGCAAATCAGAGTCCGATATGCCACAGCCGTGGTCTAAAACCGAAACTTGCACTCTATCATCTTTTGAAACAAGGATGTCAATCCCCTCTCCGATGGGGGAAAACTTAATTGCATTGCTTATGATAATCATCAGGAGTTGGCGCACTCGCTGGTAATCGCCAATTACAATTGGTTCATCACACTCGTTTTTCAACGTTATCTTATTGCCCTTTTCCAATCCCAGCTGGGCTGCGCTTCGCATAACGTCCTCCATCAAAACCCTCAAATCAATCTCCTTGACAGCCAAATCAGTATAGGGGTTTTGCAAGCGGGACAAATCCAAAAGGTCGGCAACCAGACGCTCCAACCCCTTGCTCTCCGTAAGCATTTGGCTGTAGTAGGTGGGGATATCCCCCTCCTCAATCACCCCATCGTTAAGCGCCTCCAGCGAACCTCTTATAACGGTTAGAGGGGTTTTAAGCTCGTGGGAAATGTTTGCAACAAAGTCCTTGCGCATTTTTTCCAACGCATCACTCTCCTGCCTTGCCTTAAGAAGTCTCCCTGCCAAAATATCCACATTTTTGGCAAGACTGCCAATCTCGTCCTCCTCAACCACCCCTGTTTGAGCGTGATAGTCGCCATTTGCAAGGTCCATCGTGGTTTCGCTGATGGCAGAAAGGGGACGTGTGAACGCCCTTGCGAACCAAAAGGCAACCACCCAGCCAATTAGTAATGCAATTACAACACTAAGCCCAAAAATAAGGTAGCCCTGCAATAAAAGCCCGTTGGTTTCGGTGATTGGGGAGTGAAGAAGCACCACCCCAACCGTTTGGTTGTTATACTTTATCGGCGTGCCAACGGTTAGCGTTTGCACCCCCAAAAGTGTTGAAAAGCTGTCGGAAAAGGTGGTTTCCCCCTCAAGAACGCTAAACACCACCTTCTCCGCGTTGGTGGGCAAATCGCCATATGCAAAATTATCGTTTTTGCCCTCTCGGCTGGGGGGAACGATAAGGTTAAGTTGGTCATCAACAATCCAAATATCGCTCATTGCAATATCCCCCAAATAGCGAACATAAGCAGAATATCCCTTTGTGCCAAAACCCATATGGGGATTTTCCAAAAACTCCCCCAGCGTTGTTGAAATAGAGGTGGCACGCTCCTCCATCTCCATCCTGTGGAGCATAACTGTCTGCCCACGGAACAAAAGGGTGAACACAATGCTTATTATAACAGCAAAAACAATTAGGCAAAGGGCAAAATATTTTGTTAGCTTGAATGGAATTGACGAGCTAAAGCGTAGTTTTTTCAAATTTATAGCCAACCCCCCAAATAGTTTTTATATCCCACATCGGGTGGGAGGCACTATCAAGCTTTGCCCTAAGGCGCTTGATGTGGGAATCCACCGTCCTTGCATCGCCAAAATAATCGTACCCCCAAATTGCATTTAACAAATTATCCCGTGAGAAAACCTTGCCTGGGTTTTTGCAAAGGGTGTATATAAGCTCAATTTCCTTTTTAGTAAGGGGGATGTTCTCCCCATCAATTGTTAGTGTATAATCTACCATATTTATTCGCAGATTATCAAAGGTTAGCACATTTCCCCCCGCCTCTTTAGAGAAGGACATACGACGGAGAAGGGATTTTATGCGTGCCATAACCTCAGATGGAGAAAATGGCTTAACGATGTAGTCGTCAGCACCAATATCAAGCCCCATAATTTTATCAAAATCCTCCCCACGTGCGGTAACCATAATAATGGGTAGGGTGGAAGTTCGCCTAATTTCCTTGCATAGGGTAAACCCGTCCACATATGGCATCATAACGTCCAAAAGGGCAAGGTCAATGCCCCCCTTTTGGAAGATTTCCATAGCCTCCTTGCCATCAAAGGCGGGTATTGGTGTAAACCCCTCCTTTTTGCAATACTGACACAAAATTGAGGAAATTTGTGGGTTATCGTCCGCAACTAAAATTGTTGGCATAAAGTCATCTCCTTTACCTAATATGTGGTGTGCCGCCAAAATCATTATCTATATTTTAATATATAGATATGGCAAAAGTGTGTCAATAAAAAAATAAATAATGAAAAAATTTCTTTAAAAAAACATATTTTCGCCACAAATAGGGGTTAAAATAAGAGCATACCAAAAAAGAAAGGGAGGAAATAAAATGAATAAAAAAATGATGGCAACTATTTTAGCGGCGCTTATGGCAGTATCCGCACTTGCAACTGTTGCTTTTGCAGCGGAGGCAACCACCCCTACCCCTCGTGTTTCAATTGAGCAAAAAAAGGACGCTTTAAACGAAAAGGTTGCAAATGGGACAATGACCCAAGAACAGGCGGATGAAATTATTGCACAGATTGAGGAAAGAATGGCAAACTGTGATGGAAGCGGCGTTGGTGGACGTGGCATGGGAATTGGCAAAGGAATGGGCAAAGGCATGGGCAGAGGAGCAGGCGGTTGCGGTGGCTGCCAGATTATGTCAAAATAGGAATAAAATATTTTACAATAAGTTGTAAAACACCTCCGTTAATGGTATAATAACCTTAACGGAGGTGTTTTTTATATGAACATGCAAAAAATAGCAATTATTACCGACTCTGGCTCAGACGTGCCAAAAGAGTATAAGGAAAAATATCCTGTTTATACACTGCCTCTTAGCATAATTTATGGTGAAAAGGTTTATAAGGATAATGTGGATATTACCCCCGAAGAGGTGTACGGACGTATGCCGGGCGAAGTTCCAACCACATCACTGCCAACCGGTGAGGAAATTTTGGGCGTTTTTGAGCAAATCAAAAAAGATGGCTTTGAAAAGGTGCTGGGGGTAACAATTTCCAGCGGTCTTAGCGGCACGCACAACTTCCTTAAGGTTATTGCAGAGGACTTTGAGGGGCTTGAAACATTTGTGGTTGATACCAAAAACATTGGCATTTCCAGCGGCCTTGTGGCTATTGAAGCGATGAAAAATATAGACAAGGGTATGAGCTGGGAAGAGCTTAAAGCTGTAACCGAAAAGGGCGCTTCTAAATCCAAAATTTTCTTTTGCATAAAAACTTTGGAATATTTGCAAAAGGGTGGGCGCATAGGGCTTGTTTCCTCCCTTGTTGGTAATGCGCTTAACCTAAAGCCAATCATCACCTGCAATAAGGACGGAATTTATGACACCATTGCCAAGTGCGTTGGCAGACGTCGCAACCTGCAAAAGGCTGTGGAACTGGTTTTGGAGGAAGCGGCAAAGCATAAAAAATGCAGAATTGCGGTGGCGCATGGCGGTGGGTTAGAGGAAGCCGAGCAAATTGTAAGCCACCTTAAAGAAGATGTTAAAAATTGTGATGAATTCCTGTTTGGAAACATCAGCCCTGCACTTGGGGTGCATACCGGCCCCGGGCTAATTGGCATTGCGATTTATAATTTAGATGACTAATAAAAAAGGCTTAAAATGAAGCGTTTTAAGGTAGCCTTTTTTTAAACTCACGGGCAGAAATTTGAGTAATTAAAAATTCAAAAGTAGAACTTTCCCATTCGTTATAAAATAATGCATCACCTCATACAATTGTATGAGGTGATTTTTTTATGATGAATTACATATTTTTAGGTATGGTGGTGCTTTCCTTCATAAGTGCGGTGGCAACAGGGCGAATGGAGGCTCTGTCAAGCGGGATTTTTGAGGGGGCAAACCAAGGGATAACCCTGATTTTATCTATAATGGGCGGAATGTGTATGTGGTGCGGAGTGATGAAAATTGCGGAAAAATCAAGGCTTTCCACTAAAATTGCAGGCGTAATCTCCCCCATTACCGGGTTTTTGTTCCCCAAATTGCCAAAGGACAGCAAGGCGATGGAGTATATCTCGATGAACATCTCCGCCAATTTGATAGGTCTTGGCAACGGAGCCACTCCGCTGGGGTTAAAGGCGATGGAGGAGCTAAAGTCTCGCTCAAAGGGTGGGGAGGTTGCAACCGATGAAATGTGTATGCTTGTGATACTCAACACGACTTCCTTGTCAATCATACCCTCCACCCTAATTGCTATGCGTATTGCGGCGGGGTCGGCACAGCCGTTTGAGATTTTGCCCGCTATGTGGTGCGCATCACTTGTTGCCAC
>CAZMCJ010000007.1:7553-26402 GCA_964564795.1 uncultured Eubacteriales bacterium
TTTTTTGGGGTACGGTGTGACAGGTTTTTTTACGTGCGTGGGGGTAGGATCGGCACAGCTGTTTGAGATTTTGCCCTCTATGTGGTGCGCATCACTTGTTGCCACCTGCGTAGGGGTGGCGGCATGCAAAATTTTGCAGAGGTAGAGAGTATACATAGATTTGTTTATATTGGTGTAGAGAGCGTTGACGAGTTTTTTGGGGTACGGTGTGACAGGTTTTTTTACGTGCGTGGGGGTAGGATCGGCACAGCTGTTTGAGATTTTGCCCTCTATGTGGTGCGCATCACTTGTTGCCACCTGCGTAGGGGTAGCGGCGTGTAAAATTTTGCAGAGGTAGAGAGTGTACATAGATTTGTTTGCATTAGTGTAGAGGGAGGTGACGAGTTTTTTTGGGTACGGTGTGACAGATTTTTTTCGGTGAGTTGGGGTGGGGTCGGCACAGCCGTTTGAGATTTTGCCCGCTATGTGGTGCGCATCACTTGTTGCCACCTGCGTTGGAGTGGCGGCATGCAAAATTTTGCAGAGGTAGAGTAGGCAGTTTTAACCATTTTTCGTCTGCGTGACCCATTCATCTTTTTTTGCAAAAATATTTAAGCAAGGTGACAATAAATTTACTGCTCTAGCCCCCACTACACTCCACCAAAAAGGAGGAAATATATGAAAATTGGCATTATAATTATCCCGTTTGTGGTATCATTTGTGGTTTTATATGGTTACCTTAAGGGGGTTGACGTGTTCGACACCTTTTGCGAGGGTGCAAAGGAAGGGCTTTCCATCGTCTACCGCATAACTCCCCCGCTAATTGGCATTTTGGTGGGTATTGCAATGATTACAACAAGTGGTGCGCTAGATGTCCTGTTAAGCCTATTCTCCCCTATAACAAACCTTTTAAGGATTCCAAGCGAGGTTACCCCCCTACTCTTTCTGCGCCCAATTTCGGGTAGCGGCTCCCTTGCTATCGTTTCCAACATCTTCAAAACCTACGGGGTGGACTCCTTTATCGGAAAGTGCGCCAGCGTGATGATGGGTAGCACCGAAACCACCTTCTACACCATCGCCCTTTACTTTGGCAGTATTGCCATAAAAAAAGGAAGGCACACCATCGGCGCCTCCCTAATTGCAGATTTATGCAGTTTTCTTGCCAGCCTTTTCTTTGTGACGCTATTTTTAAAGTAAAATCAGACCGTATTTTTTAATCAGATATTCAAGCATAGACATCTCGAAATCGTACTTGTTTTCTATGATAATCCTACCGTTAAATAGACGGCAGATAGCCTCCAAAATGGCTATGTTCTGCGTTTCTATGCACAGCGGTTTGCTAAGCATATAAAAGTTTTCGCTAAGGAAGTCCACATCGTCGATATGGTGGGCGGCAACCTTTATAACGTCGCAGCTATCCTCCTCCATATCAAGGAATATCTCCCCAATATCCTCTCCGCACTCTAGCGTGTCGGAGGTGTCCACAGAGTTATCAAGGAAGAAATAATCCTTTTCGGTGGTTGCTATGAACTGTTCGTCGTCCGCTTTTGGAGCCGGAGCAAAGGTAAAACCTTCAAGTGCGGAGCTAAGTGCGGCAATATAGTCGGGGGTTGTGCCACAGCACCCACCAATCATCTTAACACCCATCTTTGCAAACTCCAGGGAGTAGCGCACAAATTCGTCGATAGAAAGGTCGTAGTAACAGCTACCGTCCTCCCTCACCTTTGGCATACCTGCATTTGGCTTAACATAAATAGGAATATTTGCATATGGCAAAATCTGCTCGATATGGGGGAGCATCTCCTTAGGTCCGGTGGAGCAGTTTAGCCCAAACCCGTCCACACCCATACTTTGCAAGGTGATAAATGCGGAAAACGCACTAACACCGCTAAGGGTTTTGCCATCCTCATTCACGCTCATAGAAACGATAACGGGCTTTTTGCTGTTTTCCTTAACTGCCAAAAGCGCCATACGTGCCTCCGCCATCGTCATCATTGTTTCTATTATATAATAGTCAATGCCTGTTTCCTCCAGAGCACGCACTTGACGGGAATAAACGTTATAAATCTCATCGAGTGTATAATCGCCCGCAGGGTGGACAAACACACCAAGGGGTGCGATATTTCCGCCAACTTTTGCACGCCCGTCTGCCGCCGCTTTGCTTATCGCAACAAGCTCTGCGCACATCGGCTCAATCTGCCCTTCCAAATTCCATTTTTTAAGCTTAATCTCGTTTAGGGAAAAGGTTGGGGCAATCAGCATTTGCGACCCCGAATTAACGTATCCCCTTTGCAATTCCTCCAAAACGTGGCTGTTTTCTATAATCCATCTTTCCACACACTCGCCTTGTTTAAGCCCCGCCTTTTGCAGGTTTGTGCCTGTTGCACCATCCAAGATTATGGGGTAATGGTCATAATCGCTAAACATTCTCAAAATCTCCTATCTTACATATTCAACAGCTTTTTTAAGCTGAAGGTCGTTTATAATTTGCTCGTTTATTGTTGCCATAGTGGCGGCATCGAGCGCCTTTATTGTCGCCAAATCAATCCCGCCCGTTTCCTTTAAGCCCGCCCTGTTTTGGAATATGGTTAGGGCTTTTTTTGTGTCCTCGTCAAAGGTGTTATCCGCATTATCGGTAAAGTAACCAAGGGTGCGCAGACGCTCCTCCGCCGCAATGATGTTGCTTGGGTTGCCCGCCTTTTGGTAATCAAAAACAAAGTTTAGCGAGCCGCCACGGGTAGTCATCCGGTTTTTTAGGGTAACATCGGGCGTTATGCCCTTACCGTGGTAGTAGCCGCTAACGGGTAGCGAAATATCGGTAACCGTTACCGAAACAACGCTTTCCTCCCCCACCGGGTAATAGTTTTGCCCCCTAGCCTTGCCGTATGATGTTTCGCCAAACACCTTTGCAATCCCCAAATCCTTTAAAATCCCCGCAAAAATCTCTGCCGAGCTTGCACTGAATTTGTTTTGCAAAACAGCAACCTTTTTAAAGTCAAAACCTTCGTCTGTTGTGTAATACTTCCTCTCCCCCTCTTTGGCGGAGTGGGTAATGCACATCAGCTGCCCCTCTTTGGTTGTCAGCAAATTGCTCATTTGCAGTGCTTGCTCAAGGTAGCCGCCGCTGTTGCCCCTCACGTCAATAATTAGGGAGCGCACACCACTTGCATAAAGGTCACGCAGCGCAAAATAATAGGTGTAGGGAGCCATAGAATCCAAAAAGTCTGAAATGGTTATAACCCCAACCTTGCCGGGCAAAACCTCATAGGTGATGGAATCAATATGAATCCGCCCACGCTTAAGGTTAAAGGTGATTGGGTTTAGCTCAGTGTTCCTAAGGATAGTTATGCTAACCTCGGTGCCAAGTTCCCCTGCGATAAGAGCGCCAACCCCCTCGATTGACTTGCCCCGAACATCTTTGCCGTCAACTGCGATAATTTGGTCGCCAACCATCATTCCGCCGTTTTGTGCGTTGCCGTCAAACAGTTTTTTAATGGTGATTAGCCCGCCCCTGTTCTCCGCCTGAACACCAATTCCATATTTAATGTTGGAGTTGAACATCTCATCAATTTCAGCCGAGGTGAAAAAACCGTTGTGGATATCCTTTTCCCTTATCATATTATCAAGGTAAGTGCCTAGCATATCGGGGTTGGTTTTAAGGAGGTAATCCACAAATCCAATCAGCATATCCTCTTTAGATGGGCTGTCTATGTGGGTTTTTGTGTAAAAATCCAAAACGGAGGTGAACTTTTCAATATCCGTCATCTCGTCGTAATTATCATATTTCGCCTCTCTGCCGTCAAAGGCAAGGGCGGTGGTGGCAAGGAGGGTGATGCACAGCAGTAGGGCAATCCCCTTTTTAATAATCTTCATATTACATCCTTTCAGGTGCAGTAATCTTCAGCAACTGAAGAGTGTTGGCAAGGGTTGTTTTGGTGGCAAGGAGCAGCGCCGCACGTGCGGATTTAACCCCCTCGTCCTCAACATTCACCCTGCAAGCCGCATAAAATTTGTGGAAAATCGCCGCCAAATCCATTGCATAACGGGTGATTTTTGATGGGTCATACTCAACGCCCGCATCAATAATCTCTTGCGGTAGAGTGCTAAGGTGGGAGATTAGCTCAATCTCCGCATTATCTTTAAGCAAGCTAAAATCAATTTCCCCGATGTCCGGAAGGGTAAAACCCTCATCGGCAAGCAAGCGAAGGATAGAGGTGATGCGGGCAAAAGCGTACTGCACATAATAAACGGGGTTTTGGTTACTTTGCTCCACCGCAAGCCCTAGGTCAAAATCAAGGTGACTATCACTCCTACGCATATTAAACAGGAATCTCGCCGCATCTATGCTTGTTTCCTCGAGCAAATCCGCAAGGGAGATGGACTTTCCACTACGCTTAGAAACACGCACAACCTCGCCGTCTCGCACCAAACGCACAAGCTGCATCAAAACAACATAAAGTGCCTTGCCATCGTGGGAAACTGCGTCCAGCGCCCCTTGCATACGTGCAACGTGGCCATGGTGGTCTGCTCCCCAAACGTTAATAAGCTTTTGGAAGCCCCTGTCAAACTTGTTCATATGGTAGGCAATGTCGGCACAGAAGTAGGTGTGCAAGCCGTTGGCACGTGTTAGCACCTCGTCCTTTTCTGCTCCAAACTTTGTTGACATCAGCCATAGCGCACCATCTTTTTCGTATGTGTAGCCATTTTCGCCTAGCTTTTTCAGCGCCTTTTCCACCTCGCCACTGTTGTAAAGCTCGCTTTCCCTAAACCAGCGGTCGTATGTTATGCGGTATTTTTCCAAATCTGCCCTAAGTGCTGAAATGTTCTTCTCAAGCGCATAGGAAATAAGGGTTTGCTTGTACTCTTCGCCATCGTTATTTATAAATTTATCACCATAAATTTCAATAAATTCCTTTGCACGCTCCTTTATATCGTCGCCATGGTAGCCGTCCTCAGGGAACTCTATGGCACTCTCCCCCAAAATTGCTTGCTTATATCTCGCATCAAGGGAAACAAAAAATTTTTCAATCTGGTTGCCGTAATCGTTCACGTAGAACTCACGGTAAACATCAAACCCGCTCCAATCAAGCACGCTTGCAAGGGTATCGCCAATTGCACCGCCACGTGCGTTTCCGATGTGCATAGGGCCTGTTGGGTTGGCAGAAACAAACTCTACCATAACCTTTTTGCCCCCGCCAAAGTTTGTTCTTCCGTAGTTTTCGCCCTCGTTTATAATTGTCTTAACGCAGTCGTAATAGAAATCAGGGCTTAAATAAAAATTAACAAACCCTGGGCCTGCAATTGTTGCACTCCTTATATATGTGCCGCTAAAGTCCATCGCTCCCACCAGCTTTTCCGCTATCACTCGGGGTGGCTGCTTAAGTGCCTTTGCACCTTGCATACATGTGTTGATGGCAAAATCTCCATTTGACTTGTCCTTTGGCGTTTCCACGCAAACAGTGCATGGCATCTCGCAAGGGAACTCCCCTTTTTGGAGGAGGGAGTTGTAGGCATCATTCGTTGCTTTTATAATCTGATTTTTTGCAATTTCAATATAATTTGTCATTAATTTTTACCCTCTTTTATTTTTAAATCTATTGTATTTGTAGAAACAAATTCATCGTTGATGTCAAGGTTATATTTTATGGAGATTTCCCCCTCCTTGTCCCCCAGGGTGTAGTCCAGCCGCTTGGTTGTCACCGCCAAATTCATCACTCCAACCCCTGTGTCGTAGTGGGTGGAATGGCGCTTATCCTGCTCGAAAACCATATAGGAGGTGCTCTTTTTTCCGTTTCGGCTAAGGGTTAGCATATCCTTCTCGGGTGCAAGCTTTAGGGTTGTCATTCCGTCCAAGCCTGTTATTTCACTCTCGTTATAGGTTAAATAAATGTTGGAGTTTCGCTTGTAGAACTTGCCCTCTGTCGTAAACTCAATCTTATCGCTCATTTTGCTGTTGCTTTGCCTGCTTTTTATGGAAATTATTACGTTTTTTTTCATTCCTTTGCCTTTCTAATAGTTTTCTATATCAATTTTGGTAACTTTATCTGTACTAACCCTCTCCCCCAAAAAGTAGGTTGCGTAGGTGGAAAAGGAGTCAACATCGTCGCTAACGTAGTAGGCAACCTCCCCTTTTTGCTCCCTCTTATTAAGTAGGTCGTGAGCCAAAAGGTAAGCCTTTAGGGTGTGCGCACTCTCAAATCCGGGGTCAATCAGGGTGACGTTCTCCCCCATCACTTCGCCAATTATATCCTTTAGGAGGGGATAGTGGGTGCATCCAAGGATTAGGGTGTCCACACCGAACTCCTTAATTTTTTCAAGGTACTGCTCCGCCACAAGCTTTGTAACAGGGTCGCCCTTTAAAAATCGCCCATTCTCCACAAGAGGAACAAATAGTGGGCAGGGAACGGAAATACAGCTAATCTCGCTGTCAATCCTTTTAAGCTCCCTCTCGTACGCACCCGATTTTATGGTGCTATTCGTTCCTATAATTCCAATTCGCCTTAGCTTACTCCCCCTTGCCGCCGCAATTGCCGCAGGTGTTATAACCCCAAAGGTGGGGGTTTTTGCCTCGTTTTTAATATGGGGCAGTGCAATGGAGGAAGCAGTGCCACACGCAATCAAAATGCACTTAACGTTAAAGGTGTTCATAAAATTTATGTCCCCTTTTACGTATTTTTTTATGGTGTCGTCACTGCGTGTACCATATGGAACCCGCCCTGTGTCACCAAAGTATATAAGGTTTTCGTCCGGCAGGCACACCTTTAGTTCCTTTAAGGCACTAAGCCCCCCCAGCCCCGAATCAAAAACGCCAATGCAGTCCGTCATTTTATTCCACCGCCAGTTCTATCAGCTTATCAATAAGCTCGTTATAGGGTAGCCCGCTCTTCTCCCACATTTTTGGGTACATACTGATGGAGGTAAAGCCGGGAATTGTGTTAATCTCGTTTAGCAGCAATTCATCTTTTTCATTTAGGAAGAAATCCACCCGAGCAAAACCGCAGCAACAAAGGGTTGAGTAAGCCTTGATTGCAAGTGCCTGCATCTCCTCCATTTTCTCCTTAGGGATATTTGCGGGGATTTGCGTTTTTGAGTTTGGGTTGTTATATTTTGCGTCAAAGTCGTAGAACTCCTCAGCGGGTAGAACTTCCCCACAGATGGAAGCCTTAGGGTCCCCATTGCCCAAAACCGCACACTCAAGCTCTCTGCCTATAACCCCTTCCTCCACAACAATCTTATCATCCTCTTTAAGTGCAACTTCTATAGCCATTGTAAGCTCGGACAGGTTTTTAGCCTTAGTTATCCCAACGGAGGAACCGGCATTTGCAGGCTTAACAAAAATGGGGTAGAGTAAGTTGTTTTCAATTTTATCAATCACGTTGGAGTGGTTATTTTGGATTTCATATTTAGTAAAGCTAAGGAACTTGCACTGCTTGATATTGGCATTTGCACAAATTGCCTTTGCAACAGCTTTATCCATACAAATGGCGCTGCCCAAAACCTTGGTTCCAACATATGGTATTTTGGCTAGGGTAAGCAGTCCTTGTATCGTTCCGTCCTCACCATAAAGGCCGTGCAAAACAGGGAATGCAACATCTATTTTTATCCCTGTGCCATCGCTCAAAATAATGCTCCCAACGGTTGCATCGGGTGATATAAAAGCAGTTTTGTTGGATTTATGGCTAAGCCAATCGCCATTTTTAATGTCTGCAGGGGAGGCCTCCGTCATAAGCCACTTGCCAAGGGGGGTTATTCCGATTTTGAAAATATTGTATTTTGCTGTGTCCATATTCTCAATAACGTTGGAGGCAGAAAGACACGATATGGTGTGCTCGCTTGATTGCCCGCCAAAAATAATGCAAACATTTAATTTATTCATATAATAGGAAGCTCCTTTTTAAATTTAAGTATAGGTACACATTTTAATTATACAACAAAAGACCACCCAATAAAAGGGTATATGTAAATAAAATATAATATGCAAAGGGAAAAAGTTTTATGCGGTTAGTATATAAGAAAAAGGGGGGTTAAGGGTTAAGATGTTATAAGAAATGCAACTTGTGAGTGCTTTTTACCCCTTAATTTTAAGATAGTTGAACAATTATAGCATTTTTATTTGGAAATGCTCGAAAAAACTAATTTAGTGCTAGATTTTTAAAAGGGATTTTGGTATACTATAAAGAAAATGTACGGAGGAAAAATTTATATGAAAAAAAAGCTTTTATTTGTTAATGCGTGCCTGATGAAGGAAAGCTCTCGCACGCTAAGGCTGTGCAAAACCGTTCTTGCCAATTTTAATGATTGCGAAATTATAGAGGCTGACCTAAGCGCTCTTGCCCTTAAGCCAATGATGAAGGAGGACGTTATAAAAAGAGATAGCTCCACCAATCTTGCTGATTTTTCCCTTGCCAATGACTTTGCAAATGCAGACATTATCGTATTTGGTGCGCCTTATTGGGATTTATCCTTCCCTGCTGCACTAAAGGCATACATTGAGCAAATTTGCATAAACAAAATAACGTTTAAGTATACGGAAAATGGACCTCAAGGGTTGTGTAAAGCAAAAAGGTTTATTTATGTTACCACCTCAGGCGGATATATTGAGGACAGAAACTTTGGGTTTGACTATATAAAAGCACTGTGCAAAATTCTTGGCGTTGAGGACTCCCACTTTATAAGCGCACAGGGGCTTGATATCGAAGGCGCAGATGTAGAGGGAATACTCTCCCGTGCCGAGAGCGAAATCTCTCTATAATCAAACAAGAATTATGGCGGGATTTCCCCATATCCAAACAAAGAATCCAAGGGAAAATTCTTTGTAACTAAACAAAAATGCAATGTAGTTTCCATATAACCAAATAAAAGGACTTATACATTTTCTCTATAACAAAACAAAAAGGCTAGTGCAATTGCACCAGCCTTTTTTAAATTTATCTTACTTATTAACTATGTTAACAGGAGCGCCGTCCTTAAATGCCTTTAGGTTATCAACAGCGATGTTCATAAGTCTTTGTCTGCTTTCCTTTGGTGCCCAAGAAATATGAGGAGTGATGATGATATTCTTTGCCTCAAGAAGTGGGTTATTCATAAGGATTGGCTCTGTGGAAACAACGTCCACCCCTGCAGCTGCAACCTTGCCGCTGTTTAGCGCATCACGCAAATCTGCTTCGTTAACAAGTGGTCCACGAGAGTTGTTGATGATGATAACGCCGTCCTTCATCTTTGCAATTGTTTCTTTTCTTATGATATTCTCTGTTTCTGGGAACAGTGGGCAGTGCAGAGCAATAACATCAGAGTTTGCAAGTAGTGTATCAAGGTCAGCATATTTGCAAGTTTCGCTCTCCAAATCCTTGTTTTGGTATGCATCGTATGCAAGAACCTTCATGCCCATTGCTTGTGCAATTTTGCCTGTGCCTTGGCCAATTCTGCCAAAACCGATAATACCAATTGTTTTGCCCGCAAGCTCGATTAGTGGGTAGTTCCAGTAGCACCAGTCTTGGTTGTTTGTCCAATCGCCCATTTTAACAGTTCTTGCGTGCTCGCCAACGTGGTGGCAAACTTCCAAAAGAAGTGCAATAGCGAATTGAGAAACAGCGTCTGTTCCGTATGTTGGGATATTTGCAACGGGAATTCCCTTTTCCTTAGCCGCCACAACGTCAACAACGTTGTAACCTGTTGCCAAAACGCCAATAAACTTAACTGATGGGCAAGCGTCCAAAACTTCCTTGCTGATAACAGTTTTGTTTGTGTAAACTGCGTCTGCATCCCCAATTCTTTCAATTGTTTTCTCTGCTGGTGTTCTGTCGTAAACAACAACCTCACCAAGATTTTGAAGGCCTTCCCAAGTAAGGTCACCTGGGTTTAGTGTGTAACCATCTAATACAACTATTTTCATAACATTTCTCCTTTATTTTTTATTATTAATCTTCCAAAAGAGCCCATGCTCTGTTTAGAACTCTCTTTGCGTTTGCAACTACAACATCTGGATCTTCGTCTGCCCATGGCTTAACCTCAAAGGAAAGTGTCATTGGCTCATGCTCGTTGAACATTCCCTCGTTCTTTAGAACTCTTAGGAAGTTTAGAACCTCCTCAACATCGCTTTCGCTGTTAGGGAAGCCAAAACGTGGGTGAGTATCGCCATATGCAACTGCTGTTTTGTCCTTAATAACTGTGTTACCGATGTGAAGGTGAACCAAATATGGCTTAAGAGTTTGCACAACAAACTTAGATGACTCGTAAGTCATTGGAATGTGTGATAAGTCAATCATCAGACCAAAGTTTGAGTGTGTTGTTCTCATATCCTCTGCAAATTTCTTTGCATATGGAGCAGGGCCGATAAGGCTTGATTTTTCAATATCGAAATCGAAAACTTCCAATGTGATGCTCATACCCTTTGTTGCTGCGTAGTCACAAAGGTTTCTTGTTGTTTTAAGAAGTTGAGCATATGCCAAATCCTTAGTCTCTGCCGCCCACTTGCCGGAAAGGAAAGCGATGCCCTTAGAGCCCATATATTCAGCCTCGTCGATAGCTTCCATAAGAGTTGCCTCTGCTTTTGCACGTCCTTCTTCGTTAACGTCGTTTGCGTTTAGTCCTGTTGTTAAAAGGCGTGGTTGTGCGCCATAGCACACTTTAAGGTGGGAAGTTTCAAGCAATTTTTTTGCCTCTGCACGAGTCGCATCATCCTTCACCCAAGTAATTTCAATTGCGTCAAAGTAGTCGTCCACCGCAATCTTCTTCATAGTTTCCAAAACCGGTCCCTCACCCTTAATTGTTGCTGGGTAAGCCATAAAGTGGATTAGACCAACATTAAAGTATTTATGCATTGATTCTCTCATTTTTAAGCTCTCCTTTTCTATTTTGTAATATCAATACCAATTTTAATCATTCTTGCCACACGCTCGGACGCATCAATCATTAGCTCGCTTGAGCGGTCCATAGCCTCTTTAAGTGGCATTGCCTTGTTAACTGTGCTCATAATAGCGTCAACGCCGTGGTCAT
Organism: uncultured Eubacteriales bacterium; assembly: GCA_964564795.1. Taxonomy (GTDB): domain Bacteria; phylum Bacillota; class Clostridia; order Oscillospirales; family RGIG577; genus CAZMCJ01. Next base: position 18,528 of record CAZMCJ010000007.1, read on the forward strand.
AGCACGCCTCAGCACCCGGGCCAATATCGCCAACGATTGCAAGAACAGGAAGGTTAAACTGCTTAACCCTTGTGCCTACTCCAACAGGAACCTTGCCAAAAATGCTTTGGCCGTCAATCCTGCCCTCACCTGTGATAACAAAATCGGTATCAACAAGGTGCTTATCAATCTCGGTTACGTCAAGAACAACTTGAATTCCCGATTTTAGCTGTGCATTTGCAAAAACCATAAGTGGAACGCTTGCACCACCAGCGGCACCCGTTCCCGGAACATCAATAATATCTTGCCCCAATTGCTCCTTAATTATTTTTGCCATATGTGCAAGGTTATTATCCAAAATCTCAACCATCTCGGGAGTTGCACCCTTTTGCGGGCCATAGATTGCGCTTGCACCCTTTTCGCCGCAAAGTGTGTTTACCACGTCGCACGCAACAATAATCTCCACACCTTCAAGTGCTTTGTTAATTCCGCTTGCATCAATTGTTGCAAGGCGTGAAAGTTCGCCGCCACCGTTGCCTAGCTCATTGCCCTGTGCGTCCTTAAAGGAAATACCAAAAGCTTGTGCAATGCCCATTCCGCCATCGTTTGTTGCACTGCCACCAAGACCGATAACGATTTTTTTGCAGCCATCAGCAATTGCCGCCAAAATAACCTGGCCTGTACCATATGATGTTGTGATAAGCGGGTTTCTCATATCGTCCGGTACCATTGGAAGGCCGGAAGCCGCCGCAAGCTCCACCACGCCAACGCCGTTGTCTAGTATACCGTATTTTGCGATTGCCTTTTCGCCCAAAGGACCAACCACTTCCACTTCTTTAAAAACGCCGCCTGCGCCCAAAACAAGTGCATCAACTGTTCCCTCGCCGCCGTCAGCAATTGGAATTTTAACAACCTCAATATCCGGAAAAACTTTTCTAAAGCCCTTTTCGATGTTGTTTGCAACTGCGATTGTCGTGTTGCTCCCTTTAAAGGAGTCCGGTGCAATAACAATTTTCATACGTATCTCCCCTTTATGTTAAATTTTTTCGCATTTTTAGGAATAATTACCTACTTTAATTGTAAACCTACCACGGCTTTTTTTCTATGTTACATATAACAAAAAAACCATATCATTTCTAGTCATTATGCGAACAAATGTTAAAATATGTAATTTTATCCCTCAATATCATTGCAAACATCAATAAAATCTATGGCTTTTGAGTATTCAAACAGCTGTGCAATTGTTAGCTCCACCGCAGAGTTTGCACTGCCGCAAGCAGGGAACACCGTTTTAAACCGTTTTAGTGAAACATCAAGGTAAACCTTTACATCCTCCCCCACGCCAAAGGGGCATACCCCACCAACCATATGGCCGGTAAAGGCAACGACCTCCTCCATTGATAGCATTTTTGCCTTGCATTTAAAATAATCCTTGTATTTGCGGTTGTTTATTTTGCCGTCCCCTGCAGTTACAACAAGCACACACCCATCCCCCACCTTGAAGGAAAGGGTTTTTGCAATGCGCGCACCCTCCACATTTAGGGCAAGTGCCGCAAGCTCCACCGTTGCACTTGACGACTCGAACTCCAATATTTCATTTTTTATATTATTTTCTCTAAAATATTTCCTAACCTGCTCGATAGACATTTTAAACTTCACTCCAATTACTTAATGATAATATTATAACATATTATCACCTGTTTTTCCATATCTTGTTGCCACTTTATTTTATTTGTTGTATAATGTAGGCATATTTGCGGGGATATATTGCCTCAAAATGCTTTCCACCAATAAAACAAAAAAGGAGGGGCTTGAAATTCAAAAAAACCACATAGGTATCGACGTTGGGGGCAGTAAAATTGCCATCGGCGTTATTGATAATTCGGGTTACATTATAGCGCAAAAATCCTTTGAAACCCCCATAAACAACGATGATTTTATAGCCCTTTTGAAGGACGCCCTCCCCCCTTTTATTGCGCAGTTTTCCCCCGTAAGCATTGGCATTGGGGTGCCCGGCTGGGTGGAGGATGGTGTGGTGGTTTTTGCCCCAAACCTGCCTTTCTTAAATGAAATCCCACTTAAAAGCATTGTGGAGAGCGCCTTTGCCCTCCCCACTTTTATAGCTAATGACGCAAACTGCGCCGCCCTATGCGAACATCACTTTGGCTCACTAAAGGGCTTTAAAGCTCCCCTTATGCTAACCCTTGGCACGGGCATTGGCGGTGGATTTATTGCAGGGGGTAAAATTTTTGAGGGTGGGTTTGGTGCCGCTCTTGAAGTTGGGCATATGACCCTTGTTAAAGGGGGCAAAAAATGCGGCTGCGGACGAAACGGCTGCTTTGAGGCTTATGCGTCGACCAGTGCACTCATTTCCCTTTTCCAAAATGAGTACCCAAACTTTGAGGGGGAAATTAACGGGAAAACCATTTTTGCAAAAATAAGAGGGGGCGATGACCAGGGGGCCGCCCTATTTAATAGGTATTTAGGCTATTTGTGCGATGGAGTTGTTAGCATTGCGAACATTCTAAACCCCGATGCCATTGCGATTGGCGGTGGCATTAGTCGTGAGGGGGAGCTGCTTTTGACCCCCATTCGTACCGCACTTTTGGAGTGTGGATATATGGGAAGAAGCAAGGAGATTTTTATTACAAATGCAAAATTTTTTAATAGTGCAGGCATTGTTGGTGCAAGCCTGCTAGGGAAGGAGTATTTTTATGTATAAATTACAAAACGGTAGCGATATTCGGGGTGTAGCACTTGTTGGCGTGGAGGGGGAGAGCATAAATTTAACCCCTAGGGAGACCTTTTTGCTTGGTGTTGCCTTTGGAAAGTATGTTAAATCAAAGGTAAATAAGGACTTTTCCGCAATCAAAATTGGGGTTGGGAACGATTCACGCCTTTCTGCTCAATCCCTTAAAAATGGAGTGTTTAAAGGGCTTTGCTCCCTTGGAATAACAGTTTTTGACTGTGGACTTACCTCCACCCCATCAATGTTTATGGCAACCATCTTGGATGAGCTTTCCTTTGACGGGGGCATTATGCTAACCGCAAGCCACCTGCCTTTTAACCGTAACGGTATGAAATTTTTCACAAAAGAAGGGGGACTTGAAAAGGCGGATATTAAGGAGCTAATAACCCTTGCGCTGGGCGAGGTGGAAAAAGAGGCGGAAATTAAGGTTAATCCTTGCAATTTGAACGATTTGTACTGCGAATTTTTGCGGAATAAAATTAAAGAAGGGGTAAATGCAAAAAACTACGATTTACCTCTTGAGGGTATGAAAATTGTGGTGGATGCCGGCAACGGTGCAGGCGGATTTTTTGTGGATAAGGTGCTAAACCCACTGGGTGCGGACACCACAGGCAGCCAATTTTTGCAACCTGACGGCAAATTCCCCAACCATATCCCAAACCCCGAAAACAAGGAGGCTATGGCTGCAATTACCGCTTGTGTGCTTAGGAACAAGGCGGATATCGGCATCATTTTTGATACCGACGTTGACCGTGCCAGCGCTGTTGACAAAAACGGACGTGAGATAAACGGCAACGCAATTGTTGCCCTGATGGGCGCAATTGTTGCGGGGGATTACCCGAATTCATACGTTGTGACGGACAGCGTGACGTCCGACAAGCTTACTGAATTTTTGGAAAATGACCTAAAGCTGCACCACCACCGCTTTAAGAGGGGGTATAAAAACGTTATTAACGAGGCTATTTCCCTAAATGCAAAGGGGCTGGAGTGCCACCTTGCGATTGAGACATCGGGCCACTGCGCCCTTAAGGAAAACCACTTTTTGGACGATGGCGCTTACCTTAGCGTTAAGGTTTTGATTAAGGCGGCAAACCTTAGGAAGGAAAATAAGACTATCGACGAGATGCTCTCCACCTTGCAAGAGGCGAAGGAGAAGATTGAAATTCGCATTAAGATTGATGGGGATAATTTTACCGAGTATGGCAACAATGTGCTGAAGGATTTTGAGAATTTCTGCAAGGAGAGCGGGTTTAAGATTGCTAAAAACTCCTTTGAGGGGGTTCGGTTTAACTATAAATCGGGGTGGGCGCTGCTTAGGATGTCCCTCCACGATCCAATTATGCCACTAAATATTGAAAGTGACGACATTGGCGGTGGCGATGAGATTAAAAATATCATTTTTAGTTTTTTGAAAAAATATGATAACTTAGTTTTAAATTAATCCATTTTGCGTGTTACTACAAATAAAAAAAGGCTTCTAAAGAAGCTTTTAAGATATCCTTTTTTGAAACTTACGAGCGGAAAGTTGGGTAATTAAAAATTTAAAAACAGAGCTTTGCTATTCGTTATAAAAAAGAGTGCCTCACATCGAAGCACTCTTTTTTATCGTCCAATTTTGGCTAACTTAATGTTCATTTTATTTGCTTGTTTAGCAAAAGGGAAATCACACTCACAAATAATCCAACAATTAAGGAAACAAGTGCTTTAAACCCCATATTATGCATGATGTTCGCAACAAAATATTCCATCGGCTCTGCAAACAGCTTAATTCGCATACCCGGCAAGTAACAAATAATTAAATATGCAACTAAAAAACTTGATATAAATATTATAGCGAACAAACCAACTTTTTTCATAGTTTTCCTCTTTTGCTTTATAAATTTCCTTTAAATTGCAACTTTTTATTTAATTATTAAATATATTTCAAATGCCCCTTTATTTTTTTTCTTCCACTTTTTTGCGTATCTGCTCAAATGTTTCAGAACTTATAATATGCTCGATTTTGCATGCATCGGTGTTTGCAACCTCTGCCCCAACCCCAATCATCACAAGAAATTCCTTGATTACTCGGTGGCGTGTGTACACCTCTATTGCCTTTTTCAGCCCCTTTTCGGTAAGCAAAATGTTCCCGTTTCGCTCCACCTCCACATACTTTGCCCCCTTTAGTATGCTCATAGCTCGGGAAACGCTGGGCTTTGAAAAGGATAGCTCCGCCGCAATATCAACCGAGCGAACGTATCCGTTTTTTTGGGTTAGGGTGTAAATCGTCTCTAAATAATTCTCCCCTGATTCAAACATCTTTCCACAGCCTTTCTCTTTTTATCCCCTTTTCCACTTAACCCCCTCTTTTGTGTCCTCCAAAATAATGTTAAGCTCTTTAAGTTTATCCCTGATTTCGTCTGCTTTTTTGAAGTCCTTCGCCACTCTTGCTGCGTTCCTCTTCGCAATTAGGTCGTCGATATCGCTATCTAGCACCTCCGCCTTTTTCTCGCACACAACACCCAAAACGCCGCAAAGCTCCACAATCAGCCCACGTGCATAGCGCAAAAGCTCCTTGTTTTCAGGCACTGCAATTGTGTTGGTCTCACGCACCAGCTCAAATATTGCGGCAATTGCATCAGCTGTGTTGATGTCATCGTCCATCGCCTCCACAAATTTATTTTTGTAGAAAGCAAGGCTCTCCATCTTTATTTTATTGTCAAACTTTTCTTCACCCTCGGTATTTAATAGGAAGTCAAGGTTTGATATACAGTTTTGTATGCGCTCCAGCCCTGCCTTTGCGCCATTTAGAATGTCCATTGAATAGTTGATTGGGCTTCTGTAATGCGCGCTTAGCATAAAGAAACGGATAACCTCATAGGGGAATATGGTTGCGACGTCCCGCACCGTGAAGAAATTGTTTAACGATTTGCTCATTTTTTGGTTATCCACGTTGATAAACCCATTGTGCAACCAGTAGTTAACGTATTTTTTGCCGTTTGCACCCTCGCTTTGGGCAATTTCGTTATCATGGTGTGGGAATGTTAAATCAAGCCCGCCGCTGTGTATATCAATTGTTTCGCCCAAATATTTTTTGCTCATTGCGCTACACTCAATATGCCAGCCAGGTCTGCCCTTGCCCCATGGGCTTTCCCAATAGGGCTCACCCTCTTTGGCACCCTTCCATAGTGCAAAGTCCATTGGCTCACGCTTAATATCGTTTGGATTTATCCTTGCGCCTGCCTCCAAGTCCTCCAACGGTTGATGGGATAATTTTCCGTACTCGGGGAAGGATTTTGTGCTGTAATAAACGTCATTCCCGCTAACATAAGCATGCCCTTTTGCGATTAGGGTTTCCACCATCTCTATAATTTCGCCCACAGTTTCGGTAGCCTTTGGGTGGAAGGTCGCCTCCTTAATGCCTAGCGCAGCTGCGTCCTTATAGTATTCCGCAATGTAGCGCTCGGTGATTGTGTTAAGGGAAACCCCCTCTTCATTTGCTTTTTTAATTATTTTATCGTCAATATCGGTAAAATTTTGCACAAAGATAACCTTGTTGCCCTTGTATTCAAGGTAGCGCCTTAGCGTGTCAAATATGATAAAGGGGCGGGCGTTGCCGATGTGGAAGAAGTTGTAAACGGTTGGACCGCACGAATAAATCTTCACTTCCCCCTCTTTTATTGGGATAAATTCTTCTTTTTGACGTGTTAGCGAGTTGAATAATTTCATTTTATTTCTCCTTTAATTCATTTAATTCCTTCTCTAACTTTTCTATTTTAACCATAAGCTTGCACAGTTGTTGCGCAACAGGGTCGGCAATATGCACCTGATCCATATCCTTGTTTTGGTTTTTGCTTGTTTTTTCCAAAATACGTGCAGGTATACCAACTGCGGTGGAGTTTGGCGGAATTTCGCACAGCACCACTGCATTTGCGGCAATTTTTGCGTTATCCCCAACGGTGAAGGGGCCTAGCACCTTTGCGCCGCTGCCAACCATTACGTTGTTGCCAAGGGTTGGGTGTCGTTTGCCTTTTTCCTTACCCGTACCCCCGAGGGTAACCCCTTGGTAAAGTGTGCAGTTGTTGCCAATTACCGTTGTTTCGCCAATTACAACACCACTTCCGTGGTCAATGAACAGCCCTGTTCCGATTATTGCCCCTGGGTGAATTTCCACCCCTGTGAAAAACCGTGCCAGCTGGGAAATCAGCCTTGCTATAAATTTTAGACCAATTTTGTGGAAAAAATGCGCCGCTCGGTAGAAAATTATTGCATGAAAACCTGAATAAAGCAGCATAACCTCTATGGCACTACGTGCTGCGGGGTCACGTTCTTTTATTGCATTTATATCACTTATTATTGTTTTTAGCATTTATTTCACCTCCTAAAGTGAGTTTTGTTGTATTTTATAAATAAAAGACGCCCCTAACCCAAAAATACCTTGGGTTAGAGGCGCAAAATTCTTGCTCGGTTCCACTCTAATTTATCTCTTAGATATTTTTTAACCCGAATAAGGGGAGGGTGATTAGCCCAAAGCTCCGAAACGCACCTTCAAAAAACCGCCGCCGGCCCCTTCCACCATTTGGGCGCCTCTCTGTTGCATTAGTTTTTTTACTCTTTTTCTTCAACGCTTATAAGAATATTAATCTATACGCAAATAGTATACCATACTTTTGGAAAATTGCAACACTTTTTTTACTTAGCCTGGCTAATTATATCAAAGTTCTTAATAATATATTCCCCACCCGAATAAAGTGTGACTGCCGCCATCAAAATATTCACTAAAACAACAATAAACTCGCTACCTGACGGTTTGAGTGCAAGGAGGAGAAGCAAAACAACTATGCCCACCATTTGAATTACCGTTTTTAACTTGCCCGATGGGGACGCTGCAATTACCCTGTTTTTCTCCACCGCTACAATCCTAAGCCCCGTTACGATAAACTCCCGTGCGATTATGATAAAGCACACGCTTGAGTGCATTGCCCCAACGCCAACGAAGTAAATCAGCGCACTTGCAACAAGCAGTTTATCCGCAAGCGGATCGGCAAATTTGCCAAAATCGGTAACTAATTTGTATTTCCGTGCAATGTATCCGTCCAAAAAGTCTGTTGCCGATGCAAAGATGAACACAAAAAGCCCCCACAAAAGCGCACTTTTACCCCCTTGGT
>CAZMCJ010000008.1:0-6260 GCA_964564795.1 uncultured Eubacteriales bacterium
AGAGGGAGTGCTTTTCCACCCCGTGGAGCAGGGAGTGTATGGCGGACGAGGTGGATAATGAAAACTCAAGCTATTTCGTGTGCGAAACTTCTGGCGAAATTGCCGGCTATATTGGTATGCACACCGTTTTAGATGAGGGGGACATTATGCATGTGGGGGTTAAGAGTGATTTCCAAAATCTGGGCATTGCCACACTCCTTATGGAGCGAGTGCTTTTGGAGTGCCGCAAAAAAAAGGTAACCCGATTGATGCTTGAGGTGAGAAAGGGCAACGTTGCCGCTATTAGCCTTTACAAAAAATTGGGGTTTACAGTGGACGGAATAAGAAAAAATTACTATGAAAAGCCCGTTGAAGACGGGGTTTTGATGAGCGTGGAGGTTAAACTAAGTGATTGTTTTAGGAATTGAAAGCTCGTGTGACGAAACGGCGGTTGGCATTGTAAAAAACGGGCGAGAGGTGCTGTCTAGCGTTATAAACAGCCAGATAGAAATACATAAAAAGTTTGGCGGAGTGGTGCCCGAGGTCGCATCACGCAACCACTCAATAGCAATAAGTGATTGCGTAGCCAAGGCGCTTGATGAGGGGGGCATTAGCCTTTCTGAGGTGGATGCAATTGCGGTGACCTTTGCGCCCGGGCTTATCGGTGCGCTTTTGGTTGGGGTTAATTTTGCAAAAGGGCTTGCCTATTCGGCAGGCAAACCACTTGTTCCGGTGCACCACATAAAGGCTCACATTGGGGCGAATTATTTGGCGTATAAGGAGCTGTCTCCGCCATTTTTATGCCTTGTTGCATCGGGCGGACACAGCCATATTATAGAGGTTAGCGACTACACAACCTTTAGTGTTATAGGAAGAACCAGGGACGATGCGGCAGGGGAAGCGTTTGACAAGGTGGCGAGGGTGCTGTCACTACCCTACCCCGGTGGTGTGCATATTGATAGGCTTGCACAAATTGGGAATAAAAATGCAATAAAGTTCCCCAAAGTTTCCTTCAAAGATGCGCCGTTCGATTTTTCCTTCAGCGGTGTTAAAACCTCCGTTATAAACTACGTCCACACCAAAACCCAAAAGGGTGAGGAAATTGTAAAGGAGGACGTTGCGGCGTCCTTCAACGAGGCTGTTGCAGGGGTGCTTGCGGAAAAACTGCTCCGCTGTGCCCAAACAAGGGGGATTAACAAAATTGCAATTGCGGGGGGAGTATCCGCCAACACAATCTTGAGAGAAAAGATGGAGCAGATGGCGGCAGAGCATAATTTGGAGCTGTTTTTGCCACCACTTTCCCTATGTGGGGATAACGGTGTGATGATTGCGGCGCAAGGTTATTTTGAGTTTATGGCAGGAAAGCGTGCAACCCTATCCCTGAACGGTGTTGCAAGTTTGCCTGTTGATGCAGACGAGGATAACTTTATTTAATTGTTAAATTATTAGCAAAAAGATTGACAAAAAGTCATTATTTATATACAATAAAATAAATAAATGTAGTGGAGATGAGTAAAATGCAAGAGGAGCAAATTAAAGATGCCCTACAGAAGTTTGAGGTTTTATTAAAAAACCAACTTGCAAGGGCGGAGAAAATTAAAGAAACAAAGGATTTTATAGATTACGAAAAATTAGATACAATAATTATCGGCGTAGTTGGCGGAGACGGCATAGGGCCTGCAATCACAAAAGCGGCGCGAGATGTTATGGAGTTTGTGCTAAGGGATGAGGTTGCAAAGGGCAAGGTTGAGTTTAGAACAATCGAAGGTTTAACAATCGAAAACCGCGCGGCACAAAACAAGGCAATCCCTGAGGACGTGCTGGCGGAGCTTAAAAAGTGCCACATTATCCTAAAGGGACCAACAACAACCCCACAAGAGGGTGACCCATGGCCAAACGTTGAGAGTGCGAACGTTGCAATGCGCAAGGAGCTTGACTTATTTGCCAATATGCGCCCTGTTAAGGTGCCGGATGAGGGAATAGACTGGACATTTTTTAGGGAAAATACCGAGGGTGCTTACGCAGTAGGTAGCCAAGGGGTTAACGTTAGCGACGATTTGTCCATAGATTTTACCGTTACAACAACAGAAGGAACACAAAGAATTGCACGCCTTGCATACGAATTTGCAAAAAAAGCCGGCAAGGAACGTGTTTCCATCGTAACAAAGGCAAACATTATAAAGGCGACGGATGGCAAATTCTTGCGCTTGTCCAAGGAAATTGGCAGCGAATATAAAGACATAGTAACAGACGAGTGGTACATAGATATTATGACTGCAAAGCTGATTGACCCAAAAAGAAGACGTGATTTCAAGGTTTTTGTGTTGCCTAACCTGTATGGTGACATACTAACAGACGAAGCGGCAGAGTTCCAAGGCGGAGTTGGCACAGCGGGCAGCGCAAACATTGGCAAGCGCTACGCAATGTTCGAGGCTATCCATGGCTCGGCACCACGTATGGTTAAAGAGGGTAGAGAGATTTATGCGGACCCTTGCTCAATGTTAAGAGCTGCAGTTATGGCACTAACACATATGGGGTATGTAAGTCAAGGGGGAATTTTGGAACAAGCACTGGACACATGTATGTTTAGTGAGAAAAAATATGTGATAACAGGTAGGAGCGACGGCGCAACGTGTGGGGAATTCTCCAAATACGTTATGGATACGGTTGTTGCAATAAGTAATAAACAGTAAGGGGAGCACACAATGAATAATAAAGTTTCAATGGCGGTTATAAGAAGGCTACCAAGGTATTATAGATATTTGGGGGAGCTTTTGAGGAACGATATTCAAAAGGTTTCATCTAAAGATTTGAGTGAGAAAATGGGGCTTACAGCCTCTCAAATTAGGCAGGATTTTAACTGTTTTGGTGGCTTTGGTCAACAAGGCTATGGCTATAATGTTGAGATTTTGTATAATGAAATCGGGGATATTTTGGGCATCAACACCATTAAAACTGCAATTATGGTAGGTGCGGGAAATTTAGGAAAGGCACTTGGCAACCACATCAACTTTGAAAAAAGGGGATTTAAGCTAATTGGCATTTTCGATGTGAACGAAGGTGTTATTGGCAAGGTTATTGGCGGTATCACTGTTACCCACGCAAACGAGCTTAGTGACTTTTTGGAGAAAAACCACGTGGATATGGCAATACTAACAGCGCCAAAAGTGGAAACAGAAAATTTGGTGGACCTTTTGGTTTCTTTGGGGGTTAAGGGGTTCTGGAACTTCTCTAATATGGATATAACAAGGCAAGGAGCAGTGTTTGAGAACGTGCACTTGGGGGATAGCCTTATGACTCTTAGATACGCAATGAACAAAAACGAATAAAAAGGGGGGAGCTTAAGCTTTCCCCTTTGTTTATTTACTGAATTAATATTAGCTAAAAACCAATTAGCTGCAAAAGGATTAAAAGGATAACCCCAGGCAAACCAAGTAGTGAGGCAACAACAATGCTAACCCCATTAATGGCGATTGAAAAGCCCAAATAGGGGGAGAAGTAATTGATTGCAATAAGGCAAAAAACTCCTATGGCACTGCTTGAAAGCACATAAAGCACAGCCTTTAAAGGTGTAAAAAACACCCTTGCAAATAAAATCATTAATGATATACCAATTAAATATGTAAAAACTTCAGGAGCACCATTCACATAACTCACCTCGATAATAAGTATGAAAAACCGCAGTAAAAAATTACATATTTTAGGTATTAATTAAATACAATAAAAATATTAAAAGAGCAAAAAGAAAGGAAGGTCATTATGAACGACGTTTTTAAACTAAATATGAGGGAGAATTTTTGCCCAGTAATCAAAAAGAATGTTCTCATAAATATGGAGAGTAGTAAGAAAGATCATCCTTGCCTAAATTATAACGAGTGCGAAAAAAAATCAGGTGGCTGCAAAAATAAATATGTGCAAAAGATAATTTGAGGTAATCTTTTTGGGGTGGAGGGATCCATCCCCATTTTTTTGCCCAAGCACCTGATTAAATCAAGTTTATAGCTATGTTTATGCTGTGCAAAACGCTCAGTTTTTCTTTTTTTCTTGACTTTTTTTGCTATCAATTCTATAATGAAAGGTAAGCAAAATTGCTTTAAGGAGGACAAAATGATTAAAATTACACTAACAGACGGCACCATAAAAGAATACAGCCAAAGGGTTTTGGCAAGTGATGTAACAAAGGACATTAGTATGGGGCTTTACAGAAACGCACTAGCGGTTGAAATAAATGGTAAGGTATGCGATTTGATGACGGAAATCACCCAAGATGCAACATTCAAAGTGCTAACTTTTGATGATAAGGACGGCAAAAAGGCATTCTGGCACACCGCAAGTCATCTTATGGCTTTGGCGGTTAAAAACCTTTACCCTGCAGTTAAAATTGCAATTGGTCCTGCCATTGATAACGGATTTTACTATGACTTTGACATAGACACACAGTGGACACCCGAGGAGCTTGAAAAAATTGAGAAGGAAATGAAGCGCCTTGCAAAGGAAAACCTTAAAATTGAGCGTTTCACCCTAAGCAGAGCAGAGGCACTTGAGTTTATGAAGGACGAGCCATATAAGGTTGAGCTTATAAACGATTTGCCCGCTGATGCAGTCCTTTCCTTCTACAAGCTGGGGGATTTTACCGACCTTTGCGCAGGCCCACATATGGAGAGCGTATCCCCTATCAAGGCGGTTAAACTTATGAGCGTTGCGGGCGCATACTGGCGTGGCAGCGAGAAGAACAAGATGCTAAAGCGTATCTACGCAACTGCCTACCCAAAGGCGAGTATGCTTGATGAGTACCTAACCCGTCTGGAGGAGGCAAAAAAGCGTGACCACAGAAGAATAGGCAAGGAGATGGACCTTTTCACAATTTTGGAGGAAGGCCCGGGCTTCCCATTCTTTATGCCAAAGGGTATGATTTTGCGCAACCTTTTGGAGGATTTTTGGAGAACGGAGCATAAGAAAAACGGATACCAAGAGATTAAAACCCCAATTATTCTAAACCAAGATTTGTGGCACAGAAGTGGCCACTGGGATCACTACAAGGACAATATGTACACAGTTAAGATAGACGATGGCGACTACGCAATTAAGCCAATGAACTGCCCTGGCGGTATGCTTGCATATAAGCGCAAAATCCACTCCTATAAGGATTTGCCACAAAGAATGGCGGAGCTGGGGTTGGTGCATCGCCACGAGCTTTCGGGCGCACTCCACGGCTTAATGCGTGTTAGGTGCTTCACACAGGACGATGCCCATATATTTATGACCCCAGAGCAAATTGCACAGGAAGTTTTGGCGGTTTACGATATGATAGATAAATTCTATGGCGTATTTGGCTTTAAGTATAATGTGGAGCTTTCCACCCGTCCTGAGAACTCAATGGGTAGCGACGAGCAGTGGAATATGGCAACTGAGGCGCTTAGAACCGCTCTTGAGAGTAAGAATAAGCCATACATTGTTAACGAGGGTGACGGCGCATTCTACGGCCCTAAGATTGATTTCCATCTGGAGGACTCCATAGGCAGAACGTGGCAATGTGGAACAATCCAGCTTGATTTCCAAATGCCGGAGCGTTTTGATTTGTCCTACGTTGGGCAAGATAACGAAAAGCACCGCCCTGTAATGATTCACCGTGTTGTTTTTGGCAGTATCGAGCGTTTCATCGCAATTTTGACAGAGCATTTCGCAGGTGCATTCCCACTATGGTTGGCACCGGTTCAAGTAAGGCTTTTGCCAATTGCAGACAGACATTTGGACTACTGCAAAGAGGTTGAGCAAATGCTTGAGTCAGAGGGAATTAGAACAGAAATTGACGATAGAAGCGAAAAGACAGGCTTTAAGATTAGGGAGGCGCAGCTTTCCAAGGTGCCTTATATGCTTGTTATTGGCGATAGCGAGGTTGAGCAGGGCAAGGTTTCTGCAAGGAGCAGGGAAAAGACGGAGAATGACGTAATGAGTGCGAGCGAGTTCGTAGCAATGGTTGTTAAAAAGGTAAAAGATAAGGAATAATATTTTGCGGAGGGTTTTATCCCTCCGCTTTTTTTATAACCAATAGAAAAGTTCTACTTTTGAATTTTTATTTATCAACTTTCTGCCCGTGAGTTTCAAAAAAGGCTACCTTAAAACGCTTCTTTAGAAGCCTTTTTTATTGCTTGGGTGGGGGGGGAATGCACCACCCCAAGGGTGTCCCGCCACCCCAAGGGTGTCCCGCCACCGCAAGGGTGTCCCGCCACCCCAAGGGTGTCCCGCCACCCCAAGGGTGTCCCGCCACCGCAAGGGTGTCC
>CAZMCJ010000008.1:6360-26144 GCA_964564795.1 uncultured Eubacteriales bacterium
AAGGGTGTCCCGCCACCGCAAGGGTGTCCCGCCACCCCAAGGGTGTCCCGCCACCGCAAGGGTGTCCCGCCACCGCAGGGTGTCCCGCCACCGCAAGGGTGTCCCGCCACCGCAGAGTGTTCCCACCACCGCAGAGTGTTCACACTGCCGCAGAGTGCTCCCCCCACCGCAGAGTGTCCCCACGCCATCACAGAGAGTTCTTACACCACCCCAATTCAAGGCGCAAAAAATGGGCGAAGCCCCTTGCTCCGCCCGATAATCAAATCAATAATATTCAACCGTAACATTCTTCCCAATTTTCCTAAGGGACGTCGCCATCCGCTCTATATAGCTTAGCTTGTTGGACAGATTAAGCACCAAATCCGGGTTTTGGTGTGCTGGGTTAACCGCCCTCCCAGATAAAAAGGTGATGTCGGTAGCATCGTCAATCAAAATTCTGCAAAGACGTGCCGCCCCGTCCTTTTTCTGCAAGCGCACAATCTCCCTAAGGCTAATTTTATTCTGCTCATATTTCTCAATCAAATCCGCTGCCACCTTAACTGTCAAAACACCCTCGCAAACAAGGTCAATCCCCTCAATAGAGGCAGTGGGTGGAACTTCTTTTGAAAAATAATCAAGGCTTATTTCAAGGGGCTTATCAAGTAGTCGGCTAACAATTGTGGAGGTCGTCCCACCACACACAACCCGCCTACCCTCTGTTGACATAAGTTTATCCACCATCACTTTATCCATTCCCCGCTCAATGGGGGGGCCTATCATTACTGTGCATGGCAGACGCTCTTTACACCGTGCCACAACAAAGGTGGTATCGTCCCCCGCCTTGCCCATATAGAGGGAGTTGCACGCACCGCTTAGTAGCTTTGCAAAAACAAGGGGGCTAATCCCCTCCTCGTAAACACGCTCGGCATATTCCTTTATATTTTTGCGTTGCCAACCAAGGTTAAGGAGCATTCCAACCCCTGCGTGGGGTGCGCCGTCGGAAAACATTATGCACATATCCCCGTCTTGCATTTGAAAGTGGCACTCCTTAAGGTCCTTGCCACCCACTGTAATCTCCGTTTTGTCAAGGTGAAGGTTCTTGCCCCCACGCAAAATTATCGCATTTGGGTTTTCATATTCAATAAGGTGCGCCATACCGCTGTTGTAAATTATCAAAACGCTAAAGGTGGAGTACGCAACCCCACGCTCGCTACACACAGGCAAGGTGGATGTAATTGTTTCCACAATTTCGGAGATTTCCGCCCCCTCTGCAACCATTGTTGCAAAGATTTTGGCAGTAAGGGTAGCAAGGATGTTCGCTTTAACCCCACTCCCGAGTCCATCTGTAAGTGCCATAACTGTTCTGTCAGGCAATTTTACCACCTGAACGTTATCGCCGCATAACTCCTCACCATGTTTTATAAGGCTGTCATAAGCTACATCAATTTGCATTATTTTTCCTCCAAAATTGACTTTTTGAGGCGGTTAAGCGCAACCTTAGTCTCCGCTGTTGTTTCCCCAAGCAGGCTTGCAATCTCTTGTGCAACACGCATTTGCTTGTCGATAACCTTTTGCGCAACCAAAACGGTATCCTCTTTTGCCTTCATAATTTTTTCCGTTTGGTATTCTTCGTTTGTGATGTTTTTGATGATGAAAACGTATGACTCAAAGCGTTCAATGCAAAGGAGGCTCTGCTCCAAAATAAGTTGGGCGCTGTTGTAAATAACCTTTTTGTGCAATATGTCCTTCTTTGTTTGCATAACAAGGTTAAAATCATCGCACTCCAAAATGTCATTTATATTTTGGTTTTTAAGGCTCTTTTGGAAGTGCTTTAAGATGTTTTGCGCACTTTTGTTGAAGCTTATGACTTCCATTTTTTGGTTAAGAACAAGCACACCGTTTGGGGTGTTTTGTATTATAACGTCAGTTGTTGTGTCGCCTCGCTCCTTAATAAATGGCAAGCACCGTCTGCGCTCCGCTCTGCCAAGTGCAATGGCTTTTGCAAAGTCCTTGCAGCTTTCGTAGCCACACCGCTCACAGTTTAGCTGGTCTTTTCCCTTAACCTTGCCAATGGAGTGCAGCACCTTAACAACTTCGCTGTGGGCAACGGTGCGCTTCTTGCGGCTTTCGTCTGCAAAGGTATCAGAAACATCCGCACCATTACCATTCATACCATAAATGTAGTTCATACGGGTCTTTTTTTCATACGGATGGGAGGCGCACATCTTAAGGTCAATAAAATATCCCTTTATGGTGTTATCCAGCTTTTGCAAGCCATCTCTGCACCGCTCTGCACCGTCGAGCTTTATATAGCTGTAGCGTGATGTATTGCTAACAGCGCTGCGAAGGGAGTTCTCCAAATATTGAGCCTTGCATTCATCAGGAAAGGTGAAGTCTTGCTCAAGATCCCAAAACCACTTCTCAATATCATCGTAGGATAGGATATAGTCAATCTCCCCCCCTTTTTTGATAAGGCCACGGGCGCTGACACAGCCATCAATATAAGCAAAGATAACATCGGCTTTTTTCTCCTTGCGATAAAGGCGTGCCGCAAGGGTGGGTATGGTTGTTAGCGGCGCAAGATATTTAATCAAGTGGGGGTAATGGCGGGTTACCATCAGCCG
The DNA here is from genome assembly GCA_964564795.1 of uncultured Eubacteriales bacterium. GTDB lineage: Bacteria > Bacillota > Clostridia > Oscillospirales > RGIG577 > CAZMCJ01. The sequence goes on from CAZMCJ010000008.1 coordinate 8,964, forward strand.
AACGGAAGGACAGTAGGTGGTGATAACGTTCTTTTGGCCGCCCTCCCTCGCTATTTTCATATATTCCTCCATCATCAGGTGCGCACTTTTGGAGCAATCGTAAACGTCGTAAAATCCAAGGCTCTTAAGGGAGCTTGTAAGGAAATCGTTGGTTGCAGAAACAATGGCAACCACCTTTTTCCCCCCGGCAATTTCATCCTTAACGCTTTGCATTTTGCTGTTTACTCCCTTTTTAATTTGGTTGCAAGGGGAAAGGCACGCACCGCAAAAAATGCACTCATTTTCCATAACAGTAATCCTGTCTTTAACAAAAACAATCGCCCCAACAGGACAGTTTTTAAAACACTTGTAGCAGTCTGTACAGTTGTTTCCTTCAAAATTTAATATGCTCACGAATAAAGCACCCCCTATAATCTTATTTTTAGTATAAGGCAGAAGGGGCAAAAAAGCAATAAAAAGATGGACAAAGGGGGGTGTACGCAAAACTACACATTGCTTTGTGCTTTCGCCTAGGTGTGAAAATGCTGACGATATTCCCCACTTAAAACCCATTAAAGCACTCCAAGCTCCCTCGTGAAAAACTTCTTTGCCAGCTCGCCATCGTGGGTGACTACAATAAGACCAATCCCACTCGATTTACATATATTAAGCAAAAATGCAACGAATGTTGCACATAAAAAACAGCTAAAAACAGCCACAGTTTTTTGAGGCATTTGGTTCGGATAAAATAAGCAAATAAAAATAATATCCTTGTTGGGAAAACCATATTCTTAGGATTAGTTAATATTCTAACACATAATATGCATGTGTGTGAAATATATTAAAAGATAGAGAAATTCACAACTGTAAACATATAAAATGAACAAAGCTTAAAGGATAAGTTCAGTAAAAATATGGTAAAAATTGTATGGTAAAAGCAAAAAATTATTATTATAATTAGGGTAAGGAAGTGAGATTATGAAAGGTATAGATTATATAAATGAAATTAAAAAAAGGTTTGAATATTACTTCGAAATGGAGGAGGATGTTTACCTAGGCGACGCTCGGTTTGATATTAAGGCAACGTATGAGGAGGTGTGCGGACGCACCTTTATTTCGCAGGTGGATATTATTGATAGGTTTGAGCGGTATGAGAAGTGCTACATTACATCAGTTATGGAGCTAAACGAAGAAACGACAAAAAATATCATAAAATCTGTGGAGGGGGCGGCGCACAGATTAAACCCCACAACAATAGACCATATGAGCACAAATATAACGGGGGTTATTGTGTGTCAGCGGCTAAACTGTGATGTTTCGTGGCTTAGAAAATATAAATTTACAAAGTGGTATGCCTACTCCTTTAAGGGGTGGTGCGATGTCCACTTTATTATAGTTGATTTGGAAAACAAAAAGGTGCACACCTGCAAACGCAGCAAAAACCGTAAAAAGGTTTTTGATATTTGGCAAAAGGTGACGAAAGCCGCTTTAGCATAAATTTATAATAGGGGGAAAGATTATGAATTCACTAACGCTACTTCTAATCGGAATTGTTTTGTTTGTGCTTGCCTATGTAACGTATGGTGCTTACTTGGCAAAAAAATGGGGAATTAACCCATCAATCAAAACACCGGCGCACACACTAAGGGACGACGTTGACTATTGCCCGGCAGATGAGAAAATTGTTTTAGGTCATCACTTTTCATCAATAGCTGGGGCAGGCCCAATCACAGGTCCGATTGCGGCAATTATTTTTGGCTGGCTGCCGGTTTTCCTGTGGATTGTAGTTGGTAGCATTTTTATAGGTGGCGTGCACGACTGGGGAGCACTTTTTGCCTCCATACGCCACGAAGGCAAATCAATCGGAGAGGTTGTTAAGAAAAATATTGGCGAAACGGGCAAGCAATTGTTCGATATTTTTGCGTGGCTTACCCTTGTTTTGGTTGTTGCCGCCTTCACAGATATTTGTGCAGGTACATTTGCATTTAACCCCCAAAAGCCATCAGAGCTAACAGGTGCAATGGCGGGAACGGCATCTGTCCTTTTCATTTTCCTTGCTATGGCGTTTGGCTTCTTTGTATATAGAAAGAACACAGGTCTTGGAATTTCAACCCTTGTTGGTGTTGCCCTGCTTTTCTTCTGCATCTATATTGGTTATATATTCCCGATTTTAAAGCTTTCAAAAACTGTTTGGCTAATAATTATGCTAATATACATAATTATGGCATCCACTTTGCCCGTTTGGATGTTGCTTCAACCACGTGACTACCTATGCTCCTTCTTGCTTTATTCAATGCTTGTTGGTGCAATTTTGGGCATTGTTATTATGCGCCCTGACATCCAAATGCAAGCTTTCAACGGCTTTGCAATTGGGGAGGGGATTAAGGCACAATTCCTGTTCCCAATGCTGTTTATCACAGTTGCGTGTGGTGCTGTTTCTGGTTTCCACTCCCTTGTTGCCTCCGGAACAACATCAAAACAAATTAACACAGAAAAGGATACTAAGCTTATCGGCTACGGTGCAATGCTTATAGAAGGTGTTGTTGCCATCATCGCTGTCATCTCCGTTGCTTATTTGGCAAAAAGTGCGGGCGGAACTCCTGCTCAACAATTCGCAGGGGGTGTTGCAACATTTATGAATAGCTTTGGCATTCCAATGGAGATTGGTAAGGTTTTTGTAACACTTACATTCTCTGCATTTGCACTAACATCGCTAGACACAGCAACAAGAATTGGCAGATACGTGTTCCAAGAGCTTGCCGATAACGGTAGCAAAAAGAAAAACGCCTTGCAAAACCCAATTGTTGCAACACTTGTAACCGTTGGCGCAGCGTCTATTCTTTTAATGTATGGCTACACAAAAATTTGGCCAATCTTCGGTGCATCCAACCAATTGCTTGCGGGCTTATCCTTGCTTGCAATAACAGCTTGGTTTGCAAACCAAAAGAAAAACGTGCTTCCTACACTTATCCCAATGGTGTTTATGTTTATTGTAACGCTTTCTGCACTTATACTCCTAATTGGGAAGTTCTTTACATCGGGTGATGTGATACTTGGCTGTATTGCTGTTGGGCTTTTTATCCTTGCGGTTCTTTTAATTGTCACATCTGCAAAGGTGCTGCTTAGCAAAAAACGGGTAAAAAAATAAAAAAATATTTTAGAATATTTTGTTAAAATGGAGCGGATTAGTTTGTCCGCTCTATTTTTTTAATTAATAAAAGGGAATGCTAAAGGAAAATGTAGAAATGTTTTTTCTTTCGACACCTCGCTTAGACAAATTTTTCAGCATACATAAAGTATAATGTTCATACAATATGTGTTTGGGGGATTTTTTAATGAGCAAGATGTTTTTAAAATTCAAACGGAACTTTTTTAATTTTTATCAGCCGTTTAACCGTCAAAGAGATAGCACGGTTGATTACCACGAGCTGGGTGCGGACGTATGCCTGGCTGCGATGGGGGTGCTGCTCCCCAATGCAATAGTGCTGGGGGGAATATCACCATTTGGCATTGCGTTTTTTGCCTCGTTCCTCTTTAAAAAGAACAAGTTTTATGCATACCTTGCAACGGTAATAGGGTACATATTTGCATTTCAAAGCATCAATTCAATAAAGTATGTGGCAACACTGACTATTTTACTTGTTTTTGCCAAAATGCTTAAAAAGGGCAGTAAAAGCAACGATGATTTATATATGGTGCCACTCCTTAGCGCAACCACCCTCCTTGCAATGGGGGGCATAACAGTTGCACTGAGGGGGTTTTTGCTGCTGGATATTTTAATGATATTTGCCGAATGTTTAATATGCTTTTTATGCTGCGTTTTGTTTGCAACAACGGTGCCCGCAATAAAAAACCTTTCATATGAGCGTGTGCTTAAAAAAACAAGCATCACAGGCATTTTGGTTCTCCTTTCCCTTTCAATTATCCCACTTATAAGTGTTAAAATTGGGGATATTTCGGTAGGGCGAGTGCTCGGAATAATGATGGTTTTGGGAATGGCATTTTCCACCAACGCAAGCTTTGCCACAATGTGTGGCACAATAGTTGGCATAAGCGTGGGACTTGTTAACAACAATTTTATGATTTTGTGTACAAGCTATGGGGTATCTGCACTGGTTGCAAGCATTTTTTCAATACATTCAAAGTTTTTGGGGCTACTTTCCTTCGTTGTAACACATGGCATAATTTGCATCTATGGCGCACCCACGGAGTTTGCCGTCATTTGGCTGTACGAGGTTCTGATTGCCGCCATATTTACAATGTTTGTCCCCGTTTCAAACCTTAAATTCATTATGGAAAAGGGTAAGCTTTCCCTAACAAACCCACTTCACGAAAACAAGGTGAAGGAAATTACAATAAGTAGGCTAAAGTCCCTGTCCGAGGGGTTTAGGGAGGTATATGAAACGGTTTTATACGTTAGTGACCGCCTTAAAAAAACTAATTTTTACGACCCGCTGACGGTGTTTGACAGTGCCAGCCAAAAGGTATGCAAAAGCTGTAAGTATAACGATTATTGCTACTCGGAGGATTACGAGCGCACCAGGGGCAACTTTAATAAGCTGTTGCCCGAGCTTAGCAAAAATGGTCAAATATCCGAGCGTGAGCTGAAAAACCAGTTTGGCGGGGTGTGCCTAAAATCGGAGGAGCTAACGAAGGAGATAAATGTAACATACTCAAAGTTTATGCTGCGGAGAAAAATCAAGGAGGAGCAAGAGCTGCAACGTGGGTTAGAGTGCGAGCAGTTTATAGGAATTAGCGGAGCAATTGAGCAAATGGCACGTGAGCTAGATGAGTGCTACACCTTTGATACCGATGCAGAAAGCCGAATTTCCGCTTATTTGGACGGCAATGACCTCCACCCAATTGGTGTGATGGTGATGATTGATAAGGACGATAAGCCAAGGGTGGAAATAGACATAAAGACGATTAAGGAGTTTAGGATAAGCACAATGGCTTTTTGCCAGAAGATAAGTGGGATAATTGGGTATGAGGTGTCATCTTTCGATATGGAAAACCACAATGGCTACTATAAGATAGTGCTAACCCAAAAGGAGAACTTCCACCCTATCTACCACTATAAAACGGAGATTAAAAGCGGGGAGAACTTCAGTGGCGATTCTCCTTACGTTTTTCGCAACAACAAGGGCAAGATGGTTATGGTGCTTGCGGACGGAATGGGCAGTGGCAAGCGTGCGGCGATAGATAGCACAATGGCGGTAAAAATTATCGAAAAGGTGCTAAAATGCGGATTTGACAGCAAGAGTGCACTGAGCATTGTAAACAGCGCAATGATTTTATCAAGCGGAGAGGGGCGGACAACAGCCGTCGACGTTTCAATTATTGATTTGTTTGATGGAAAGTGCGATTTTATTAAGGCAGGGGGCGCACCCACCTATGTTAAAAAGGGTGATATTATACACAGGCTGGATAACGAAACAATCCCAACGGGTATTGTGGAGGGGATAGAGCCAAAGGTTGTAACACTTGAATTAAAGCAAAATGATTACGTTTTGATGGTGTCGGACGGTGTGGTTGGGTATGATGATACCTTTATAATAGAGGCAATGAAGGAGGAAAACTACAGAAGCCCAACAGAGCTGTGCGCCATTATTTTGGAGAAGATTAAGGAGCGGGACAAGAGTGTTTTTGTGGACGACACCACAGTTTTAGCAGTTAAAATGTAGCTGGGGGAGGGCGAAGGCTCTCCTCTTTTTTGTAGAAGGTAAAGGAGCGGGATAAGAGTGTTTTTGTGGACGACACCACAGTTTTAGCGGTTAAAATGTAGCTGGGGGAGGGCGAAGGCTCTCCTCTTTTTGCGTTTGTGGCAGAAAAAGGGGGCAGGTGATTTTGGCACCAACCCCACAATAAAATTATCTGTAACCGTATTTTTCAACGATAAAGTCAATATCCTTATCGCCCCTACCACTTAAGTTAACCAAAATTGAGCCGCCGTCCATCTCTTTTGCTCTGCGCATTGCATATGCAACAGCGTGGGAGCTTTCAATAGCTGGGATAATGCCCTCCATACGAGATAGCTCAAAGAATGCATCTACTGCTTCGTCGTCGCTCACAACATCGTAATTAACACGCTTAACCTTGTTAAGAAGTGCATGCTCAGGGCCAACTGATGGGTAATCAAGCCCGCTTGCAATTGAATAAACGGGTGCTGGAGCGCCTTTTTCGTCGAACAGCATAATGCTGTCAAACCCGTGCATTTCACCAAATCTTCCATATGTTAGGCTGGCTGCGTGGTCGCCCAAAGTTGTTCCTTTGCCAAGTGGCTCAACACCAACAATCTCCACAGGGTCATTAAGAAATGGTGTGAATAATCCAAGGGAGTTGCTGCCGCCGCCAACGCAAGCGGTTATAACGTCGGGCAAATTGCCTGTCATCTCCAAAAATTGTTGACGTGCCTCAATGCCAACAACCATCTGGAAATCCCTAACCATCAGAGGGAATGGGTGGGGACCAAGTGCGGAGCCAATGCAGTAAATTGATGTTTCGTATTCCCTTGCATATGCTTCAAAAGCCGAATCCACCGCTTCCTTAAGTGTTTTAAGTCCGTGGGAAACAGGAACAACCTTGGCACCTAAAATCTTCATTCTTGTAACATTTGGCGCTTGCTTTATAATGTCAACCTCACCCATATGAATTTCGCACTCAAGCCCAAAAAATGCAGCAGCGGTAGCAAGTGCAACACCATGCTGACCTGCACCCGTTTCAGCAATCAGCTTTTTCTTGCCAAGGAAGGTGGCAAGCAGACCCTCTCCCATACAATGGTTTAGCTTGTGCGCACCTGTATGGTTCAAATCCTCACGCTTAACGTAAATTTGGGTGTTGCCAATGGATCTGGAAAGGCGCTCGCAGTGGTATACGGGGGTTGGTCTGCCTTGGAATTCCTTGCGAATTCGCCTAAGCTCGTTTACAAACTTAGAGGAATGGCAGATGTTTTGGTAAGCCGCAGTAATTTCATTGAATGCCGGAATAAGCTGGGGTGGCAAGTAGGCACCGCCAAACTCGTCAAAACGTCCATCCTTATCGGGGTAGTTGCGTAAATAGGTTGAAAAATCCATAGTAATCTCTCCTTCTTCTTTATAAAAATTTTTTTGTATATAAAAAAACCCCTCGGCTCACTTTCGTAAACCGAGGGGGTAATTTAGCTTATAAAAAAATAAACCTAAATTCCGCCGCACTGGCATAACAAAGCGACCCTGTTTAAACTAACAGAGTTGCCACGCCAAGTAAGAACGATTGCAGAAATTTGGTTCATAATATCCTCCATAAAACTTTGGTTGGACTAATTAAAGCACACTTTAAATCCTTTGTCAATAGCTTATGCAAAATAAATAATTATGCAACCGATACCACCCCTTATGCTAGGCATAAAATAAAATTTATAAAAATGGACAGAATATTGACGAAAAGGATTGACAGATGAGATATTAGGTACTAATATATTAGTATATTAATAATAAAATAACGGAGGAAAGTATTATGAAAATGACACTTAGATGGTTCGGCACAGGCCACGACAGCGTAACTCTTGAGCAAATTAGGCAAATTCCAGGTTGTGTGGGCGTTATAACAACCCTTTATGCAACAAAGCCGGGCGAAGTTTGGTCAAGGGAAGCAATCAAGGCGCTTAAGGACGAGGTTGAGGCTTCAGGACTTGAAATCTCGGGTATCGAAAGCGTTAACATTCACGATGATATTAAAATCGGTCTTCCTTCAAGAGATATGTACATCAAAAACTACATTGAAACTTTGGAAAACCTTGCAGCAGAGGGCATCAAGATGGTTTGCTACAACTTTATGCCTGTTTTTGACTGGACACGCTCTAACCTTGCAAAGGTGCGCCCAGACGGTTCAACGGTTCTTTCTTATGACCAAGAGCTTATCGACGCTATCGACCCAATAGCAATGTTTGATGATATTGACGCTAACTCCAACGGATTTGTTATGCCGGGGTGGGAGCCTGATCGCCTTGCACGTGTTAAGGAGCTGTTTGAGATGTACAAGGGGGTTGACGAAGAAAAGCTTTTCGAAAACCTTGTATACTTCCTAAAGGCAATTATGCCAACATGTGAAAAGCATGGTATTATGATGGCAATTCACCAAGATGACCCAGCGTGGAGTGTTTACGGCCTTCCTAGAATAATCAACAACAAGGCAAATATACAAAAAATGTTGGATGCTGTTCCCGTTGTTAACAACGGTCTAACACTTTGCACAGGCTCCCTTGGCTCTAACCCAAACAACGATATTCCTGATATGATTAGAACTTTTGGAGGTAGAATTCACTTCACACACCTTAGAAACGTTATACACCACGCACCTGGCAAATTTGACGAGGCGGCTCACCTATCTAGCGATGGCTCTCTTGATATGTTTGAAATTGTGAAGGCACTACACGACGTTGGCTTTACGGGTCCTGCACGTCCTGACCATGGCAGAGCAGTATGGGGCGAGGTTTCAATGCCGGGATACGGCCTATATGATAGAGCAATGGGCGCAACTTATCTAAACGGACTGTGGGAAGCAATTGGCAAAATGAAAAAATAAATAACGGATAAGGTAGGAGAAAGATGGATAAAATAAACCCAAAGAAACCCTTAAATGCCAGTATTAGCCAAAGCATTTATTTTGTCCTTAGGGAGAACATTTTAAACCTAACCTTGAAACCGGGTGAAGGCATAGACATTAAAAAAATTGCCGAACTTTTAAAAGCAAGCCGCTCGCCGGTAAGGGACGCAATTATGCGTCTCTCGGAGGAGGGGCTTGTGGATATTTTGCCCCAACGTGGCACAAGGGTTAGCAAAATCGACCTTGCAAAGATGAAAGAGGAGCAATTTTTGCGCAGCTGCGTTGAGCAAGAGGTGGTTAAAGGTTTTTTAAAATCGTGCAAAGGGCACCATATAGAGCGGCTAAAGCATATTATCAGCGTGCAGGAAAGGGCGCTTTTGGCGGGGGATTTTTCCGCCTTTTTGGAGCTTGACAGCGAGTTCCACAAGGTTTTTTATGACGGCGCAAATAAGCTAACCTGCTTTAAGATTATTGATAGTATGAGTGGCAACTACCGCAGAATACGCTTTTTAACCCTTTTGGATAAGGCAATTGTTCAAGGTGTTATAGACCAACACCTTAAGATGGTTAAAGCGATACAGCAAGGGGATAATGAGGAATTAACAACCCTTTTTGAAAACCACCTAAACAAAATAAGTGTGGAGGAAAAGCAAATGGTTTTAGAGTATCCCGACTATTTTGTTGAAAACCATCAGGACGGATTTGAGATTAGGAGCATAATAAACAGCATATAAGAGGAGAAGGTAAAATGAGATTATGTAGTGCAGACATTGCAAACAGGCAAATGTGGGAAGAAAAAGGCTTTGAGCTTCCAAAATATGATAGAGAAAAGGTGATTGGAAACACATTAACAGCACCAACGTGGGTTCATTTTGGCGCAGGCAACATTTTCAGGGGCTTTCCCGCCGCAGTAATGCAAGAAATACTAAATAGAAACGAATACGATAAGGGAATAATCGTTGCCGAAGGGTTTGATTACGAGATAATCGACAAAGCCTACAAGCCATACGAGGATTATAGCCTTCTTGTTCTGCTAAAGGCTAGCGGCAGTATAGAGAAGAAGGTTATCGGCAGTGTTGCGAAATCTTTAAAGGCAGACATCGAAAGTGACGATTGGCAAACACTTATTAAGGCTTTTGTTAACCCGTCGCTGCAAATGGCAAGCTTTACAATCACCGAAAAGGGGTACGCCCTTAAGAATGCAAAGGGCGATTTCTTTCCATTCATAACCCCTGATATTGAGGGGGGGCCTGAAAAGACAGCAAGTATTATGGGCAAGGTTGCGGCGCTTTGCTATCAGAGATTTTTGGCTGGTGGCACACCAATTGCGCTGGTTAGTATGGATAACTGCTCCCACAATGGTGATAAGCTAAAGGCAGCAATCTCAACATTCTCCAAAATATGGGAGGAAAAGGGCTTGGTTGAGCAAGGGTTTGATGCGTACATCAACGACCCTAGCAAGGTTTCCTTCCCGTGGAGTATGATTGATAAGATAACACCACGTCCCGACGATGGCGTTACCAAAATGCTAAATGCTGACGGTTTTACCGATACAGACGTTATCATAACCGCAAAAAACACATACACCGCCCCTTTTGTTAACGCAGAGGAAGCGCAGTATCTAGTTATAGAGGACTTGTTCCCAAATGGCAGACCACCACTAGAAAAGGGCGGAGTTATCTTTACCGATAGGGAAACGGTAAACAACGTGGAGAAGATGAAGGTATGCACATGCCTTAACCCGCTCCACACAGCACTTGCGGTGTACGGCTGCCTGCTTTCCTACAAAACAATTTTTGAGGAAATGCGTGACGAGGAACTTAAAAAGCTTGTAAACGGAATTGGCTATGTAGAAGGTCTGCCCGTTGTTGTAAACCCAGGAATTATAGACCCACAGAGCTTTATTAAAGAGGTTTTGGAGGTTAGGTTTCCAAATCCGTTTATGCCTGACGCACCACAAAGAATTGCAACAGATACATCACAAAAGCTTTCAATCCGCTTTGGCGAAACAATAAAGGCGTACCAAAATCGTGATGATTTAAAGGTATCCGACCTTAAGCTTATCCCACTTGTGTTTGCCGGTTGGCTTAGGTACCTTATGGGTGTAAGCGATGATGGCGAAAAGTTTGAGGTTAGCCCTGACCCTCTAATGGATACGCTATTACCACACCTTGAGGGCTTTAGTCTTGGCAACGTTGCGGGCGCAGCGGAGAAGTTAAAACCAATTTTGGAGAATGAGAGTATCTTCGGCGTTAACCTTTATACCGTTGGAATGGCGGATACGGTTGTTTCGTTGTTCGAGGAATTGACGGCGGAAAAGGGCGCAGTAAGGGCAACACTAAAGAAATATTTGTAAGGTTTTTCATTAAATGGGGGTGAAATGCACTCCCATTTTTATATCCATTATACCACCAACACCATTTATAATACAAAAAAGAGCCATCAAATATCTTAAAATAGTTGATGGCTCTTTACGTATTGAGTTTGATTTTCTTCAATTGTCCCTATTAAACCATGGATAGGGGCAGTTTTTTAAAACTATCCTAAAGAATAACGCCGTCACGGAACATTGAAATTTCCTTGTACTCGTTAATCTCATTCTTTGTTTTAGTCTTGCCTGACGCAACGTCCAAAAGGTAGTTAAACATCTCGTCTGTTACTGTTTTAAAGCTCTTGCCGTCCAAAATTTCGCCGGCATTATAATCAAGCCAGTGGTTTTTGCGGTTGAAAAGCTTTGTGTTTGAGGCAATTTTAACGGTTGGAACAGGTGCGCCAAGCGGGTTGCCACGTCCTGTTGTAAAAAGCACGATTTGTGCGCCGCTTGCAACCAAGTTTGTGCAAGAAACGGTGTCGTTACCAGGGCCTATAAGCAGGTTAAGCCCGTTTTTGGAGATATGCTCCCCATACTTTAAAACGCCAACAACAGGTGCATTGCCACCCTTTTGAGTACAGCCAAGGGACTTCTCCTCAAGAGTTGAGATTCCCCCTTTTTTGTTTCCGGGTGATGGGTTTTCATAAATTGTTTGCTTATATTTTGTAAAGTATCCCTTAAAATTGTTGATAAGTTCAACAGTTTCAGCAAATGTTTCCTCGTCCACCGCTCTGTCCATCAAAAGTGTTTCAGCGCCAAACATCTCTGGCACTTCGGTTAGTATTGCGCTGCCGCCACACTTAACAATCTCGTTGGTAACACGTCCGCAAAGTGCGTTAGCTGTGATGCCTGAGAATGCATCGCTGCCTCCACATTTAAAGCCTATAACCAAGTTGCTTGCAGAAACTTTTTCCCTTTTGAATGTCTTTGCGTGCGCCACAAGTTGCTCCAAAAGATCCATACCTGCCTCGTACTCGTCCTCAACATCTTGTGTAACAAGGAACTTAATGCGGTTTTCGTCAATTTCCCCCAAAACAGGCTTAAATTCATCTAAATTGTTATTCTCGCACCCAAGGCTAAGCACCAAAACAGAGCCTGCATTTGGGTTGTTTATAAGACCTTTAAGGATGTTTTGAGTGGTTCTGTGGTCGTCACCAAGTTGCGAACAGCCAACGTTGTGGGTGTATGCAAAAATGCCGTCCACATCTGCTCCCCACTTTTCGCGCGCCATATTTTGAAGGATTGTAGCAGTTCTGTTAACGCACCCAACAGTTGGGATAATCCAAACCTCGTTGCGTATGCCAACCTTGCCGTCAGCCCTTTTATATCCATCAAAGTAAGCTTCCTTTTTCTCCTTAAAATCGTCAAAAACAGCTTCGTTACGGTTGTATGTGTAGTCAATCTCGCCGCTAAGATTTGTTTTAAGATTGTGTGCGTGCACATGCTCGCCCTTTTTAATGTCCGCAATTGCGTGACCTATTGCGTGGCCATATTTTATAACTGTGTCGCCATTTTTAATGTCCGAAAGTGCAACCTTATGGCCAAACGGAATGTCACTAACAAGGGTAACATCAGCCCCGTTTGCCTTATAGGTTTCGCCGCATTTTAAATCGTCAAGCGCAACTGCAACCAGATCGGTATCAGAGATAACTATTAATCCTTTTTCCATTTATACAATCTCCTTAATAATGTCATTTATGTTTTTGCTTTCCATTGCAACAAGGTAGCCTTCAACAGAATGGAGCAATCCTGGAACAGCTGTTAAATCTTTGCCCCAAATGCTCTCGTTTGCAAGAGCCTTGCCAGCTACTGCCTTTGCATCATTGTTTGCCCAAAGCTCAGCAAAGAAATCAACAATTTCCTTGTCGTCACGAATTTCGTAAGTTGTGCCATCAGCACGTGTGCCAATGTACTTGCCATCTTCCATCTTTCCTTTATAGAACGCAATCAGCGCAGCCAAAGAGAAGGAAAGTAGGGTTGGAAGAGAACCTTTTCTATCAACATAAGTTAGCAAGGAAGGCAGGCAACGAGCCTTAAATTTAGAGCAAGAGTTAAGGGAAATATCAAGCAAATTGTGCTTGATGAATGGGTTTGCAAAACGGTCAGAAACTGCTGCCGCAAACTCCTCAAGCTCCTCTTTTGGAAGGTCAAGCGTTGGAATAATTTCGCCAAAGATAATTTTATCAAGGTAAGTTTTGAATGTTTCGTCGCCCATAAAATCAAGCACAATGTTATGTCCTGCAAGGTAAGCTGCCAAAACGGTAGAAGTATGTGCACCGTTTAGAATTCTAACTTTTCTTGTTCTGTATGGAGCCATATCCTCTGTCCAAAGCACGTTTGCATCAGTTGTATGGATTGGCAAAATGTCCGCCCACTCTTTTTTGCCTTCGATAACCCAAAGGTCAAAAAGCTCGCTAGTTACAACGATGTTATCCTTGTAGCCCAAAACTTCCTCAAAGTGTGCTTCTTCTCCACGTGGGTAGCCTGTTACAATTCTATCAACAAGTGTGTTTGTAAAGTAGTTGTTGTCCGTTACCCAAGCAATAAACTCATCGCTTAGGTTCCACTCTTTTGCGTAGTCCAAAACAATTCTCTTTAGGTTGTCGCCATTTCTGTCGATAAGCTCAACAGGAAGGAACAAAAGACCCTTAGTTTTGTCACCGTTAAATGCCTTAAAACGCTCGTAAAGGAAGGCTGTTACCTTTGCAGGGAAGGAGGAAGGAGGGGTGTCGGTTAGCTTATCGCCTGCTTTGTATGAAATACCTGCCTCAGTAGTGTTGGAGATGATAACTTGCAAATCAGCGCTTCTTGCAAGGTCCATAAGTGTGTTGTAATCCTCGTATGGGTTGATGCAACGTGAAACAGAGGTGATTGTTTCAATTTTTTCAACAGGGACTCCGTTTTCCATACCACGCATTGCAAGGTTGTAAAGCCCGTTTTGGTCGTTTATCATTGGCGCAAGACCGTTTGCAATTGGTTGGCATAGCACAATGCTACCCTTGAAAGAGCCGTTTGCGTTTGCTTTTTCAACCATCCAGTCAGCAAATGCTCTAAGGAAGTTGCCCTCCCCGAATTGCAGGATTTTCTCTGGGTAATTGCCGTAGACTTTCTCCACTTTGTCTGTGATTTTCATAGTATTTCTCCTTCTTTTATGTTGATTTTTTTATTATAAGATGCGGTTTTATATGAGTTACTTCAGGTGCGACCTCTCCATTTAAAACTTGGAAAAGGGTTTTTAGCCCCAATGTACAACACTCTTCAATATGGTGGTCAACCGTTGTTATGGCTGGTGTGGTAATCTCCGAGATGAACGAGTTGTTAAACCCAACAACAGCCATCTTTTGTGGCACTTGCAAGGAAATTTCGCCACACGCCTTGATGATGTAAGAGGCAAAAAGGTCACTCACGCAAAGGATTGCGTCCACCCCTGGTGGCAAATCAGTCAAAAATGCCTTAATGGAAGGCACATCACGCTTAGGGGAATATGAAAGGGGCAAAACGTCTGGAAAAACCTCCTTCATACCGCTAAAGAATGCATACTCCTTGGTGGAGGAGGCAACCTTTTGGTGGGGTACGGTGTCCCTAACAAATACGGGGTTTTTCTTGCCCTGCGCCTTCAGGTGCAAAAGAGCCTCTTTAATGCCCTCGCTCTCCTGGCAAATTATGGAATGAGTTCCGCCGGGCCCCTTAGCATTAATAAAAACCATAGGGATTGCTGCGCATTTTTTAAGGATAGTGTTTTTAATTTGCGGGTCGTTGTAGGAAGAACCAACAAGGATAATTCCATCAACATTTTTGGAATAAAGTGTTTCCAAATAATCAATAATTTTTTTGGTGTTGCCACCTGTGTTACATAAAATAGAGGTGTACTTATTATCCATAAGCTTGCTCTCCAAAAGGTATGCAACCGTCGAATGGAAGGTATCCGTCACATCGGGCAACATAATGCCAATCGAAAAGGTTCGGTTGGTGGCAAGGCTTATGGCGGAGTGGTTTGGTGTGTATGCAAGCTCCTTCATAACAAGCTCCACTTTGTCTTTGGTTCGCTGTGTTACAGTGTTGCTCCCGTTAATAACACGGGAAACGGTTGCGGTGGAAACGCCGGCTTTTTTTGCAACGTCATAGATTGTTATGTAAACCCCTCCTCTTATAAAATGTAACCGCTTACAATTTTGATTATAAAGGATACGTTTACCTTTGTCAATAGCGGGCGTAAAGTTTTTTTGCTTTACACTTGTTGCAACCGTTATCAGCACCCCTATTGCATATGGGGGAGTATTTCAAACACACCTAGCATTTTATTTAGTGTTGGGGTGAACTTACACAGACCAACCACCACTTAAAATTTTGCATAAATAAAAAACACCACTACCCACACACTAATAACAAAGCACAAATAGGGCATAGAATTAAACTGGCTATGCCGCAATAGCAGGATTTCTCCGCTGAAGCTTGCGATTTGTGCAAAATATTAAAATGGGGGGTAGTGGTGTTTTAGAAATTAAAGATTAGCCTATAAAAGGGTAAAGGTATTTTCGCAATGCCAGCCTTCAATCTCGCTGCGTTGCAATGCACCAAAAACACGCTGCTTTATCTTCCTGTGGTCCTTTTCCAGGGTCTTAATATAATTTTTTATGTCCTCCCGTTTGGTGTTGCCGTTTGCAGGGCAGGGGTTTTCAACAACGGGTAAAGAGTTTTGCGTCCTAAACTTTTTTATATAATTTTCTGAAACGTAAATCATCGGGCGAATGTGGGTAATATCCGTCCTATCAAGGTAAAGCTTGGGGGAGAAACAGTATAAGCGTCCCTCATAGAATAAGCTTAAAAAGAAGGTTTCCACCACGTCGTCACTATGGTGGCCCAGTGCAATTTTGTTGCATCCCTCTGACTTTGCCACATCATTTAAAATGCCTCGGCGCATTTTTGCGCATAGCGAGCAAGGGTTTTTCTCCTTCCTTATTTCAAATAAAATCTCCGCCAAATCGCTTTTCTTTATTATATAAGGAACGTTAATCTCATCACACAGCTTTTGCATCGGCGATAAATCAACCCCCTTAAACCCCATATCAACCGTTATAGCCTTAAGGGTAAAGTTCTTTGGGTAAAAGCGCCGTAGCTCCGCCAAAACCATCAGCAGTGTCATACTATCCTTGCCGCCGGATAACCCAACAGCTATCGTGTCCCCCTCCTCGATGAGGGAGTAATCGTCAATTGCACGCCTAACAAGGCTAAGCAGTTTTTGCATAAAGGTACTCCTTTTTTAATCATTTATTTTTCCTATTATAATAGAAGTTGAAAAAAAACACAATAGAAAAAATGAATTTGCCTTTGGAGTATGAGGGAGTAAACGCAAGATAACACGAGAAAACACGAGGACTAATTTGGTAAATTAAATTTATTAAAAAAAGGTGTTGACTTTGACTTTCTCTTGCGTTATAATCAAATACGTTGCAAAGAATAATATTTATTATATATAACTTTTAGGAGGAAAATTTATGTCAACATTTATGGCAAACCCACAAACAGTTGAACGCAAGTGGTATATCATTGATGCATCTGATAAGTCACTAGGCAGAGTTGCAGCAATTGCAGCTTCAATTTTGAGGGGCAAAAACAAGGTGGATTTTACACCACACGTTGATTGCGGTGACCACGTAATCATTCTTAACGCGGCAAAGGTTAAGCTAACAGGCAACAAGCTTGAGCAAAAATATTACAGACACCACTCTGGTTATGTAAGCGGTCTTAAGGAAGTTCAATACAAAACTCTTATGGCTACTCGTCCTGAAAAAGCAGTTGAGCTTGCAGTTTGGGGCATGCTACCTAAGAACTCTATCGGCAGAAACAGCATTGTCCGCCTAAGAGTGTTCAAAGATGCAAATCACAGCCACGAAGCACAAAAGCCAACAGTTTGGGCAGAATAAGTAGAGAGGAGAAAGATTAATGTACACAAGTAAAAAACCATATTTTTACGGCACAGGCAGAAGAAAAACATCAATCGCTAGAGTTAGACTTGTTCCAGGAACAGGTGTAATCACTATCAATAATAGAGATATTGACGATTACTTTGGTCTAGAAACACTAAAGCTTATCGTTAGACAACCATTGGCAGCAACTTCAACTCTTGGCAAGTTCGACCTTATTGTTAAGGTTTTGGGCGGAGGTTTCACAGGTCAAGCAGGTGCAATCCGTCACGGTCTTTCAAGAGCATTGCTACAAGTGGACGAAAATAACAGAGCGGTTCTTAA
>CAZMCJ010000009.1:0-25885 GCA_964564795.1 uncultured Eubacteriales bacterium
CTCTTTTTTCTCTTTCTTTTAATAAACAAAAAAATAAATAGGTGGGGCAAGGGTGGGGGTGCAATTAAAAGGGTAATGCCATTGCGAATATCAGTGTCGGGAGTAATCAATTCGCCCTGCGAGATGTGATAACGGCGGTTGCGCTACATTCGGATATAAGCAGTCCTGCCTATAATATATGATGATACCCAATGCACACGGTCGCAAAAGGGGCGACGCTCGCCAAAGTCACTGAAAACTATCTGACTCCTTATTTTGTCATTCCAAACGTAGTGAGGAATCTAGTATCTTCAATACAATTAAGATCCTTCGCTTCTCTCAGGATGACAAAAAAGTGGTTTTTTCAGTGTCTACCGCTCGCCGCCCCCCAGCTACATTTTAACCGCTAAAACTGTGGTATCGCCCACAAAAATGCTCTTGTCCCGCTCCTTTACCTTCTCAAAAAAAAAGAGGGAGAACCTTCGCCCGAAGCCACTGAAAACTATCTAACTTCTTATTTTGTCATTCCAAACGTAGTGAGGAATCTAGTGTTTTCAATACAATTAAGATCCTTCGCTTCGCTCAGGATGACAAAAAGTGATTTTTTCAGTAGCTACCGCTGCCACCCCCTTTAATTATATATCTCGTCTTAGCTTCATCTCCATAAACTGTTCCTTGCTCATTAGGACTGTTCGTGGTTTACTGCCCTCGTATGGCCCCACAATTCCCCGCTCCTCCATCTCATCAACCAGACGTGCGGCTCTTGCATATCCAAGCTTTAGCCTGCGTTGCAACATAGATACCGACGCCTGCCCACTCTCCACTATAACCTCTATCGCAGGCCACAGCATACTGTCGTCCTCGTCACCTGATGAGTCGTCGGAACTATCCTTGCCCTTTTTGCCTGTTGATTGCGCATTTTTCTCAATCTCCTCCATAATCTTTTCATTATAAAGTGCTGTTTGAGATTTTTTGATGAAGTTTACAACGCTCTCTACCTCTTTATCGGTAATAAAGCACCCTTGAACACGAAGTGGCTTTGCCATTCCCGTTGGGTAATAGAGCATATCTCCACGACCGAGCAGCTTTTCTGCGCCACCACCATCCAAAATTGTGCGGGAGTCGATTGCGCTGGAAACCGCAAAGGAAATACGCGACGGAATGTTTGCCTTGATTACACCTGTGATTACGTCAACTGATGGGCGTTGCGTTGCAATAACAAGGTGCATACCCGCAGCCCTTGCCATTTGCGCCAAACGGCAAATCGCATCCTCCACATCACCCGGCGCCGCCATCATAAGGTCGGCAAGCTCGTCAATAATTATAACAATTTGGGGCATTGTTTCCCCCTCGCCCGCCTCACGAATAGTTGCATTATACCCCTTTATGTCCCTAACGTTTGACTCTGCAAACAGCTTATAGCGGTTTAGCATTTCGTTAACCGCCCAGTTAAGTGCGCCCGCCGCCTTTTTCGGGTCAGTTACAACGGGGATTAAAAGGTGTGGTATTCCGTTATAAACACCCAGCTCTACCACCTTTGGGTCCACCATTAGCAGCTTAACCTCCGACGGTGACGATTTATATAAGATACTTGTAATAATTGTGTTTATGCAAACAGACTTGCCCGATCCCGTTGCGCCTGCAATTAAAATGTGGGGCATTTTTGCAAGGTCGACTATGATTGGGTTGCCCGAGATATTCTTTCCAAGTGCGGCGGACAGCTTGCCCTCACTCTTTTTGAACTCATCTGTTTCTATTATGCTGCGCAAGTAAACACTTTGTGTTGATGCGTTTGGAATTTCTATTCCGATTGCCGACTTGCCTGGTATTGGCGCCTCGATACGCACACCTGTTGCGGCTAGGTTTAGTGCAATATCGTCCGCAAGTCCCACAATTTTGCTAACCTTTACGCCCGCACGTGGGGTAAGCTCGTA
Organism: uncultured Eubacteriales bacterium; assembly: GCA_964564795.1. GTDB lineage: Bacteria > Bacillota > Clostridia > Oscillospirales > RGIG577 > CAZMCJ01. Next base: position 1,914 of record CAZMCJ010000009.1, read on the forward strand.
GCGTGTTACCGATGGCCCACGGGAAACGTTTACAACGGTTGCGTCCACCCCGAAGGATTTTAGCGTTTCAATCAGCTTTATGGAGTTGGCACGCATTTCTCCGCTCACATCACTGCTTATTGTGGATAAATCCTTACCTAAAAGGGTGATTGGTGGATAGCAGTAGTCAGAGGACTCGGCTGTAGCACCATTTAGCGCAATTTCAAGGTCGCTTTCCTCCTGTGTTGGGAACTCCTCCTCCGGGATTATGTCGGCATCGTCCACAACAGGAGGGAGAATGATTTGCTCCCCATCATCAGGCATCTCGTCCAAATATTCATTTATCACAGGGTCTAGCCCCAACCCCTCCAGCATTTGGTCATGAGTGATAGAAGTGCGTGGTGCCTCCTTCTGCGCCTCTTTCGGCGTCATCTTCTTAAACCCACGCTTAGGTGGTTGTGGGGGTATTTGTTCCACCCTTTCCTCAATTGCTTGGGGCAGAGGAATATCCACATTAATGGCGCGCTTTTCCACTTTTGGCTGTTCTTCTTTAACCTCTTTGAGTTTCTTCTCCCTCTTTGGCCTTTTCATAAAGCGTTGGTACATACTGTAAGGGGTTACTCCCGTTAGAATTATAAAGCAAAGTATAAAAATAACAACAAGAACAAAACCTGTGATTATCTTGCCGAACAAAAAGTTCATTATCATGCACAGCCCACCGCCAATTACCCCACCCCCTGTTAGGGTTATACCCTCTGCAAACAGTGAGGATAACACCTTTGTTTGGGGTGTTGTGCCCATAAGGTTATGGTGGAACGTGCTGGCACACACAACTGCAATAACCCCACATGTTATGTAGATATATTGTTGCTGACCTGCTTGCTTTTTAAAATAGAGTATTCCAACATAAAGCATAAAGGTGATGAAACAAAATGTTCCCACACCCCCGAGTGTCCCCAAAATAAACGTGCGGAACCACTCGCCAACAAAGCCTGCACTGCTGGTTAAGGTGCTGACAATAAAAAATATAGAAAGCAATATCCACGTAAGTCCGATGAATGACTTTATTTCATCGTTTTCAAATATGCTTTTTTTCTTTTTGGGTGTTGGTTTTTTCTTTGCATTAGCCATTTTTCAAACGTCCTTTTCCGCCATTTGGCATTTTTATAGTATAAACATCAAGTTGGGAATAACACCAACCTATGTGCAGTAATAATCAAACATTTTTAAGCTTTTACCCCTAGTTTATGTGGGTTATTAACTTAACTTCAAAAACACACGCAAAAAAATTCCCAAAGCCGTAAACAGGCAAAAACTCAGCAACCCTTTGCACTATTCCAAAGGGGGAAGTATAGGGAAAATGCATATTTCATCTACCCTAAAATATATAAGTAACATGATACAATAGTATAACACATACAACAATAAAATGCCATATTAACTATTATCTTTTTGCAAAATGTGGTATAATAAACATAATAATTACGCATTGGAGAAGTTATGAATACTAAATTTTTACCCATATCCCGAGAGGATATGCAAAGGGACAACATAAATCAGCTTGATTTTATAATTGTGACGGGGGACGCATACGTTGACCACCCCTCCTTTGGCACAGCAATCATTGGCAGGGTGATTGAAAGCCAAGGCTTTACCGTTGGGGTTATCTCCCAACCAGACTGGAACTCAACCGAAGATTTTATGCGCCTCGGTTCGCCCAAATATGCCTTTTTGGTTAATTCGGGCAATATTGACTCTATGGTTGCGCACTACACCGTCGCCAAACGCCGCCGTAACTTTGACGAATACACAGCGGGGGGCAAGGGTGGCAAGCGTCCTGACAGGGCGGTTATTGTTTACTGCAACCGTCTGCGTGAGTGCTATCAGGGTATCCCCATCATTATTGGCGGACTGGAGGCTTCCCTTCGCCGTTTCGCACACTATGATTATTGGAGCGATAGCGTGCGTAACCCTATAATTGTGGATAGTGGTGCCAACATCTTGGTTTATGGTATGGGGGAGAGACAAACGCTTGACATTATAAAAAACTTTAAAAACGGGCTTAGTGTGGACGACTTCCCCCCCATTGACGGAACCACCATACTATCAAAAACACTGCCACAGGGCAAATACGCCCTTTGTCCCTCTGTCGAAAAGTGCAAGAAGGACAAAGTGGACTACGCAAAGGCGTGCAAAATACAATACGACGAGCAGGACAGCGTGCGTGGCATTACCGTTGTTCAGCCCTACTCACTAAAATATATTGTGCAATACAAGCCTGCTTCGCCTCTAACTCAAGCAGAGTTTGACTGGGTGTATGAACTACCCTTCACCCGCAAAATCCACCCGATTTATAAAGATGTTGGGGTGCCTGCGATTGAGGAGGTGGAGTTTTCCATCACAAGCAGTAGGGGGTGCTTTGGCGGATGCAATTTCTGCTCACTTGCCTTCCACCAGGGCAGAATGATTACCGCCCGCAGCCACGACTCTATTGTGAACGAAGCAAACACCTTCCTTAAGATGGATAATTTTAAGGGGTATATCCACGATGTTGGCGGTCCGACCGCTAACTTCCGTCACCTTTCGTGCCAGCACCAAAAGAAGGTTGGAATGTGTAAGGACAAGCGTTGCCTTGCCCCCACCCCTTGCAAGGAGCTTGACTCCAGCCACGACGATTACAGGGATTTGCTTAGAAAGCTACGCAATATAAAGGGGATTAAGAAGGTGTTTATCCGCAGTGGTATCCGATACGACTACCTTTTGCACAGCGGTGACGACGAGTTTTTCACAGAGCTTGTTCGCCACCACATCAGTGGTCAGCTAAAGGTTGCGCCCGAGCATTGCAGTGAGAGTGTGCTGAATTATATGAGCAAACCCAGCTTTGATGTTTACCGCAAATTTTATAAAAAGTTTAAAATCGCCAACGAAAAGGCGGGGCTTAAACAGTTTTTGGTGCCATATTTGATGAGCTCCCACCCTGGCAGCAGGGTGCAAGATGCAATTAATCTTGCCCTTTACCTAAAGGAGATTGGCTACAACCCCGAGCAAGTTCAGGACTTTTACCCAACTCCCGGCACCATTTCCACCTGTATGTATTACACGGGGCTTGATCCACTTACGATGAAGGAGGTTTTTGTGCCACGCACCGCAAAGGAAAAGAGTATGCAACGTGCGCTTCTTCAATTTAACAAGGCGGAGAACAAGGAGCTTGTGGAAAATGCGCTTAGGAGCGCAGGTCGAGCGGACTTAATTGGATACGGCAAAAACTGTTTGGTTAACGGGGTTAAAACCCCCCAATATAAAAAATGGAGCAAGAAATAGGGGAATACCCCCTCATTAGGACATAAAAAAGGTGAGCACTACAAAATGCCCACCTTTTTATTATCCTATGTCTTATGGTCTATGATGTGTTTTGTCATCTCTAAATAAAAGAGTTATGCACCAGAGACCCGCTATACCCACAAGGGTAAAAATAATTCTGGAGAATAGTGCATCTTGGCCGCCAAAGAAAAACCCGACAATATCGAAACCAAAAATACCGATACTGCCCCAGTTTATCGCCCCGATGATTGTTAGTAATAGTGCTACTTTATCCATTTTCTCATCTCCTAATAATAATATGGTTTTATTATTAGCTGTTTTTCTTATTCTTAATCACTTTTAATCGAGAAAATTCTTCTCTTTCTTTTTCTTCCAGTGCATTTGTTATATCGCTAACGAGTGACACACTCCTTGGAATTATTATATTCTTTAGCGCATTAGCCCGCTTTTGCACCTTGGAGATTGCGATTGCCAAACGGTAGACGCTATTTTCCACCTCCGCAAGCTGTATTGTTAACTTCTTAACCTCCAAAAACTTAACGTATGCATAATCGAGTGCGCTTGACGTATCAATAAAACCATAGTGAATTTTGTTATCCGCTTCGTTATGTGCCTTAACTATTGGGATTTCCACCCCCATAACAGAGCGGTACTTAATATCCACCGAAACGTCAACAGGCACAGCGTATTCAATATCGGTGCAAATACCAATTGAAATATTTGCATCTTGCAGTGCTAAATAAGCCGAATGGAAGGTTTCATCAATATCCGCTTGAATTTTTTTGGCACTTTCAATAAGCATCATCATCTCACGGATTAAGATGTTCCTTTTTCTGTCCATCAGCTCGTAGCCCAAATCGGCAAGGTCAAGACCACGTTTCGCCTTTATTAAATTACCCTTGGTGGGGAATGTTGACATATCCACTAAACATCACTCCTAATTGCAGGGTTCTTTTCTCTTAAATAATATTTTTTTATCAGTGCTGTATCAATTCTATCCAGCTCTTCTTCTGGGAAGATGGAAAGTAGCTTCCACCCTAGGTTTATGGTGTCCTCAATGCTTCTGTTTTCGTTGGCACCTTGTGTGATAAATGTGCGCTCGAAGTTCCTGCCAAACTCAAGGTAGAGTTTATCAACACCAGACAACTCCTCCTCGCCAATAACGCTTGCCAAACTACGTGCATCTTGCACTTTTGCATATGCCGCAAAAAGCTGGTTGCTAACCGCCGGATGGTCTTCCCGTGTGAATCCCTTGCCTATACCGTCCTTCATAAGTCGGGAAAGTGATGGCAAAATGGCAACGGGTGGGTAAACACCAACCTGCTCTAAGTTTCTATCAAGAACGATTTGCCCCTCCGTAATGTACCCTGTTAAGTCAGGGATTGGGTGGGTAATATCGTCATTTGGCATTGTTAAAATTGGGATTTGGGTAACGCTGCCCGTTGCCCCTTTAATCATACCCGCACGTTCATAAAGGGAGGCAAGGTCGCTATACATATACCCAGGGTAGCCTTTTCTGCCTGGGATTTCTCCCTTTGAGGAGGAAAACTCACGGCACGCCTCAGCGTATGATGTAATGTCTGTCAGCACAACCAAAATGTGCATATTATGCTTATATGCAAGGTATTCCGCCACTGTTAGCGCAAGGCGTGGGGTAATTATACGCTCGATAATTGGGTCATTTGAAAGGTTTAAAAACATTGTAACCTTTTGGATAACACCACTCTCCTCGAAGGAGCGTCTGAAGTAATCCGCAACGTCATTCTTAACACCCATTGCGCCAAAAACAATCGCAAATTCGGATCCATCGTCCGCCGCAATGTTTGCTTGTTTTACTATTTGAACCGCAAGCTTATCGTGGCTCATACCTGCGCCCGAGAATATTGGCAGTTTTTGCCCACGAATAAGCGTCGCCAATCCATCAATGGAACTAACGCCCGTTCTTATATAATTCTTTGGGTACTCACGTGATACGGGGTTGATTGGCATACCGTTAACATCCCTATATTCATCGGGGAAAATCTCCCCTAATCCGTCGATAGGTCTGCCTGCACCGTCAAACGTTCTGCCTAAAATTTCCTTAGAAAGTGGGATTTCCAGTGGTTTACCTTTAAACTTTGTACGGGTGTTGCCAAGGGACAGCCCACTTGTGCCTTCAAAAACTTGCACAATTGCCCTTTTGCCCGCAATCTCAACCACTCTACCCAATCTTTTGGTTCCGTCCTCCAAATATATGTCTACCATCTCGTCGTAGGACGCACCGTCCACGTTATCAATAGCAACCAGAGGGCCGCTTATGGAATCAAGCCCTAAATATTCTAAATTCATAATTTGCCCCTCCTATTCTTGGTATGAGCTTATGGTTTTTGCCACGAACTCATCAATTTCCGCCTTGTACCCATCTATTGCCGCTATGTTATCGTTTGTAACGTCATATTTAATCTTAACCAGTTTATCCATAATATTGCACCCCTTTAGTACCGACATAGGGATGTTTTTAGCTATTAGGTTTTTGGAGCGGTTGTAGAAGTAAAGGATAATTTCCATCATCTTAAACTGCTTTTCTATTGGCACAAAGGTATCCACATCGTGGAATGCATTTTGCTGCAAGAAGCCAACCCTTATTATTCTGGCAACCTCTATTATAAGCTTTTGGTCGTCGGGCAAAACGTCTGCGCCGATTAGCTTAACGATTTCCATAAGCTTGCTTTCTTCGTTTAAAAGTGCCAAAATCTCGCCACGATATTTATTGAACTTAACATCAACGTTGTTGCTGTACCAGTCGTTCAAATCGTCAAAATATTCGCTGTAGCTGTTTAGCCAGTTGATTGCAGGGTAGTGACGTGCATAGGCAAGGGATTTGTCAAGCGCCCAAAAGCAACGTATAAACCGCTTTGTGTTTTGTGTTACAGGCTCGGAAAAATCCCCCCCTTGTGGGGAAACTGCTCCGATTATGCTAACGCTGCCCTCTGTACTATTTAGGTTGTTTACATAGCCTGAGCGCTCGTAAAAACCGGATAAGCGTGATGGCAAGTAGGCTGGGAAGCCTTCCTCAGCCGGCATTTCTTCCAGTCTTCCCGAAATCTCACGAAGAGCCTCCGCCCAGCGTGAGGTGGAGTCCGCCATAATTGCAACGTGGTAGCCCATATCCCTGTAATATTCCGCAAGGGTGATACCGGTATAGATGGACGCTTCCCTTGCTGCAACGGGCATATTTGAGGTGTTTGCGATTAGCACCGTTCTATCTGTTAGCGGTTTGTTGGATTTTGGGTCGATAAGGTGGGAGAATTCCTCCAAAACTTGGGTCATCTCGTTGCCACGCTCGCCACAGCCAACGTAAACTATAATATCCGCATCGCACCACTTTGCAAGCTGATGTTGCGTCATTGTTTTGCCCGTTCCAAACCCGCCGGGAACAGCGGCAGCCCCCCCCTTTGCAATTGGGAACAGGGAGTCAATTACCCTTTGCCCTGTAATTAGCGGACGTGAGATTGGCACACGGTTTGTGAATGGGCGTGGTTGACGAATTGGCCAAACTTGCGCAAGCTTTAGCTCGTGCATTACCCCTTTATCGTCCTTTAGTGTTGCAATTGTATCGGTTACTGTGTAGCTGCCATTTGAGACAACCGATGTAATGGTACCCTTTATGCGTGGCGGCACCATTGCCTTATGAAGGATTAGAGATGTTTCGGGGCAGGTTGCAAAAATGTCGCCACCCTTAACCACATCCCCCACCTTTGCGGTTACAGTAACATCCCACTTTTTCTGGCTATCAAGTGCGGGGATATTTTGCCCCCTCTTTATGAATGCACCGCTTTGCTCTTCTAATGCTTTTAGTGGGCGCTCTATGCCATCAAATATGTTGGATAGTATTCCGGGGCCCAGCGTTGCACTCATTAATGCACCTGTTGGGCGCACTATCTCGCCCCCCTTTAGACCTGTTGTTACCTCGTAAACTTGGATTATGGTTAAATCCTTATTTATGCCTATAACCTCGCCAATTAGCCCTTCATCCCCAACGTAAACCATCTCTTGCATTGAAAGGATTTTTCCGCTTTCAACTGTAACAACGGGGCCGTTTATTCCTTTTATAACGATTTTTTGGTTATCCATTTCTTCACACCCCCCGTTTATATTTCTTCAATGGTAAGCCCACAATCCCGAACAAAATCCTCTTTTGCTTTTTCAAGCCTATAATCAAAGGTTTCGTCAAGGATAATGTTGCTTCCGGCATACTTAATTATAAGCCCCCCTATAATATCTGTTGGGCATTTTAATATTTCCATTTTAACGTCTGAAACGTTTTTTGCAATGTAATCTGCAAATTTAAGGTCACGCTCGTTTAGGAAAACAATTATACGATTTGTTTTAAGATTATCTACCGACTTTTTTACAGTGTTAACAAGAAAATCCTTGTATTCATTTCCCTGTACAAAGGAATTAACCCTTGCTATCACATTTTCAAAAACACTGTCCATTGCGTCCTCACGTTTTTTCAGCATTTGACGCTTATAGTCAAAGATTTCCTTAGAAACCATTTGTTTGTAATTATTTTTAATCTTCACAACCTCAGACTGAATCTCCTTGTACAACTCCTCAAGTATAAATGTTTCCGCGCTGGACAGTTCCTCTTTGCGAGCCTCATCAATCTCTTTTAAAATCTGCTGTTTTTCCCTTTCGGCATCTTCCAAAACTGCGGTTGTGAACATATTCATTTTATTTTCAATTTGGTTCATATTTATGTTCCTCTTCTATATTTTTAGGCCAATTGCCTCGTTGACATAGCGTGTTATCGAGTCTGCCGCCCTGCCGCTACCATGGCGGTCGGGAATCACCGAAATAAGGGGAGTTTTTCTGTTTAACTTAATATCCAAAATCTTTTTAACACAAAGGTTAGAAAGCTTTTCGGTTATAAGCAGCACCCCAATATCCTTATCCATCAGCACCTTATCCAGCGCGTCTGAAAGGTCGCTTTCGGTGTGGGCTATTACCCCCTCCACCCCAACAAGTCTAAGCCCTGTTTGTGTGTCTATGTTATCACTTATCAAAAAATACTTCATAGTCTTAGCTGTTAAGTATCATGATGGAAATGATAACGCCATAAAGTGCAATACCCTCTGCAAGCGCAACGAAGATAAGTGCCTTACCCATAATTTTGGGGTCCTCGGACAGTGCACCAAGAGCGGCAGAGGCAGCGCTTGCCACCGCAATACCACCACCGATACAAGCAAGACCGGTTGAAAGTGCAGCACCAAGGTATTTCCACCCATCAGAGCCTGAAACAGCAGCAGTAGCTGTAGCCCCCACAGCCATTACAGATGTTACCATATCGGTTGTGCCAAAAATTGCGCATAAGCTAAAGAAGGAAAGCCCGTTTACAAGGAATGCGTATTTTGCCTTTTTGCCGGAGATTTGCTTGAAGCCCATCATAACTAGTGGCATAACTGCCCCTGCGATTAAAAGTAGTGTTAGTAAATATTTCATTTTATTTTCCTCCAAAATTTAAGATTTTTTATATTTTATTTTAAATGGTTTAAACGCTTTGCCCTCTCCGCTGAAGAACCTACTGAATAACTCGTAGAATTCCAAACGAAGAACTTGTATGCCAACAATCAGCCCCTCTAGGCAGATTACAAAGATGTTGCCCACAACTACAACGAACATATTTGTGCCATCACCAAAGGTGCGTGCCAAGATGAACACCGCAAGCATCATACCCGCATGGTTAAGTGCAAACGCCCCCACCCTCATAAAGGATACTGTGTTGGTTATATAGCTTAGTATTATCTCAAACATCTCGAAAATACCTTCCATAAGGTATTCTCCCATATTTTTGGGTTTCCAGTCCGCCTTTTTCTCCATAATTTTGCCAAGTGGCTCTCGAAGGTATATTAAAATTAGGGGGACTATTATAACAAGCACAACGTAAAGTGGGGAAATGGAGCTAAATCCATATCCAAACATTCCAAGCACCGCAAAAATTACTCCCCAGTAAAAAACAAGACCCGAAATCCCGTTGAAGGAGAACAGCACCTTTTCGGCGTCCTTTTGCCTTATGCCATTTGCAATGTTGATAATCATTGCTGTGGTGATGAGTAACACACCCACCCCGATTGAGGCGCCGATTACCAAGTTTATGTTTTGGGAGCTATGCAGTGGGTTAAAGCCATGGATTATATCCTCGAACCCAAACACGCTGCCATAAAAAAAGCCAAATCCTATGGAACTGCACCCAACAAGACCAATAATCTTACCCAGGTTCATTCCCTTTTTTGCCAAAACCAGCCCAAAAATTGCAAGAACTGCTCCCTGCCCCACGTCGCCAAACATCATTCCAAAAAGAACAATATAGGTGATTGCCATAAGGGGGGTGGGGTCAAACTCGTCATAGCTCGGCAAGCCATACATTGTAACAAATTCCTCAAAGGGTTTGAAAATACCCATATTTTTAAGCTTTGTTGGTGGCTCCGAAACATCACACACCTCTTTAGCTTTTTCGCTAATGCAGGTGGTTAGTGGGTCGTCTTCAAACTTTGCCGCAAACCCCGCAGCGCTGTCCTCGGGTAGCCACCCTGTGATGTAAAAATTGCGCTTAGAGTGTGCACTGTACGTTCTTATATCAAAAATATCGCTCTCGTACTTGACCATCGAATAGCTGGAAAGCAGGACTGCTCGCACATCCTCCACAACACTTGCAATGTATGCATTAACCTCGTTGCATTCCTGGCTAAGTGCCAAAATCTGCTGATTTAGTGTGATAATTGCTTGTCTTGGGGTTCCCTGCGCCTTTTCGGAGATTAGCTGGCGCTCAAAATGCAGGGACGCAAACAGTGAATCCGCATTCTCCTTATGTGTCTGAGGGGTGAAATAAATACCCCAAATATGGTTATCCGCCTCAAACGCCGGTACATAGATGATGTTTTTATTCTCCTCTAAGTAAAGCTTATACTTCTGGTAGCTATCTATTGGCATTTTACCAAAACGGAATTTAACGTATTTGAAGTTAATTAGAGCATCAATTGGAATTTCTATATCTTTTAGTGGATCCAGCTGTGCAACAATGCGCTCCAGCTCCACCTTTTCCTTTTCCAATTTTATTTTTTTTGCAATTGCCCCTTTAATTTTTGCCGTTGTTTCTTCGCACAACTTCTCAACTTCTGTGTGTGTTAGGTTATTTGCGGAAAAATCCTCAAATGCGGGTGGAATCCTTGAAACCTCAAGGGTTTCCTCCACCAGTTTAAGTGTTTTGCTATGTGGATTTTCACCCAAAAATGGTGCTAATCCTTTGACCCCTTTCAAGACACTAAGCGCATGCTCCGCATGGAAATCGTAATCCTTAAATGCTTTTTTGACCACCTCATCAAACTGCTCAATTGGACCTATCAAGGTCACAAAGCTCATTTTTTGAACAGCCATTAATTCTCGCCCCCCTTAATGCCAACAAGGTGACGTGTGATGTCCTTTACGTCAACCAGGTAGCGAACTCCTTCAATTATATTGATTAAATTTTTAATTTCCATATTTTTAATATTCAAATAGGCAACAGGCACACAAATTGATGCCTGACGGCATTGCAGCAGCCTTTTTGACGAATCAAAAATATATTCCCTGTAATAATCCTCTACCGTGTCAAAGGAGAACTCCTTAAAAAAATCACCGTAGTGGCTTTCAAAAATTAGTTCGTATGCCTCCTGCCACGAAGGGGCGTTAACCATTTGGTTTATTATCCCTGTGCCCAATTTGTGGGTAAAGGGCAGTAAATTTGCAAATATGTGGTCATTTGGCTTGTTAAAATATTTTTTGCTGCGTATTATCCTTTGGAAGTTTGCAAAGTCAATCTGGCAACCAAAAAAATCCTTTAGAACCGCCCTGTCCCCGCTTTGCACGTTTTTATCTATACTTTTTAAAACGTGGCGGAAGTATTGGCCACCAAGAGCAATTTCCACACCTGTGTAGTCCAAAATATCCTTTTTTGTGAGTGGCTCAAGCACGGTATAATATTCCGTTCCTTGCAAAACCTCCACAAATTCGTTAAAGGTAAGCCCCGCTGTGAACTTATAAAAGGGCAAGGTGCAGTGTTTTTCAATACCTTGCGAAATGTGGGGCTTATATTCCTTTGTTTTGTTTGAAACGATTAGGCGAACGAAGTATAGAATCTCGTCAACCTCCATCCTAACCGCCAAAAACCTTAAAAACTTCTCATCATCACCCGAAGCAAAGTTTAGTATTCGCCCATACTCCTTTGACAGCTCCTCACGTAGATACTCCTCCAGCGTTCCCCTATGCACGTTTTTTTCGTCCAGGTTTATCATAGATGAACGGTAGCCCGGGTGCTCCTTTAAAAAGGTCGCAATCTCTGCAACACTTTTCATATTGATAAGCTGTTGATAGTCGTCCGGCTTTAACCGCTTGCCATAAATCGCCTTGGTTTTGGTTACTAAGGCACTGTATTTAATTAGTGAAGTAATCATTTGCTAGCACCTACTTTACAATTTTTGCAAAAATATCATCTTCCCATTTCTGTGCATTTTTTTTGCACAGTTCATCAATTTTTTTTAGCGCTATTCCTTGGCGCACCCTAACCTCATCCAAACAATCTTGCGCCTCTTGCTTTTCCGCTTCCTCCACCATTTTAATTCGCCTTTTTGCCTTTTCCATAAATGTTTCCTTTAGGGATTCAACCTCTAAATCAATTTCTTTTTTTAAATTTTTACGTTTTTCAATTGCCTCTTTGGTAACTTCTTTTGCGCTTTCCTCTATATCAATTATTTTATTTATAAGTTCCTTCACTTCTTTTTCCCCCCCTTGAATAATTAAAAATAATACTTTCTGCTACCACTCATTATAGACTTCTTTCCTATTAAATTGCTACTTCAAATGTTCATAAACTTTGGCACTAAAAAATTTCCAATTTGTTCATATTGTTGCAATGATGAAATTCGCTACATAATATTGCACAATTTTTAACAATGTTAATTATCCCTTTTGACAGTTGACAACTAATTAGCACAATGATATAATTGGTTTAACGTTAAACTAATTATGATGAAAGAAGGTACTTACTATGGTAACAAATGCTTATTTAAAATGGATGGCAGATAACTCCGCAACAATGTACTGCAACGACAGCGCTCTTATGGCTGACGTTGATGCTGCTCTTGAAAACGGTGCGATTGGTGTAACATCTAACCCACCACTATCCTACCAAGCTCTAACAGAAACTGCTGAGCTTTATGCTGCTGACGTTGCTAAAATCCCACAAGGAATTGATGCTGACGACCGTTGTGTTGAGCTAATTGGCTGTGTTGTTAAAAAAATGAGCCAAAAGCTTATGCCAATGTTTGAAGCTACAAACGGCAAGTTTGGCTATATCCGTTCACAAGTTCAGCCCCTTAAATCCGCTGATGCTGATGCAATGCTTGCACAAGGCAAAACAATGGCTAGCTGGGGCAAAAACGTTATGGTTAAAATCCCCGGAACTGAAGCGGGCATAAAGGTTTTGGAGGAGCTTGCAGCACTTGGAATTCCAACAAACCCAACAGTTTGCGTAACTGTTTCCCAAATGGTTGAGGCGGCAAGGGCTCACGAGCGTGGCGCAAAGCGTGCTATCGCTGCCGGTCTTAAGCCTGCAAAATCCACCGCTGCTTTTGTTATGGGCAGACTGCAAGACTACCTAAGCGTTCTAAACACTGAAAGAAACCTAGGCCTTACAAAGCCTGAGCTTGATGTTGCTTGTTTGGCAGTTGCAAAAAGATGTGTGCAAATCTACCAAAGAGAGGGCTTTGCTTCCCTTGTTATGCCTGCTGCTTTCCGCGCCTCTGTTCAAGTTGAAGGGCTTATCGGCTGCGAGTGCGAGATGACAATTCACCCTAAGGTTCAAGCTGAACTAATTGTGGATGAGGCTGCTGGTAACATCACCCGCAAAATGGGCTTTAACGAAGAAATCGACCAAGCAATTATTAATAAGGTTGCAGGTTTGATACCTGAATTTAAGCTTGCATACGAAGAAAACGCAATCGCACCAAAGGATTTTGACACATTTGGCGCAACAGCAATGACTTTGGACGGCTTTAACACAACGGGCTGGCAAAAACTTTTAACTCTTTAATAGTATGGTTAAAAAACCTAAGAACAATACCACATTAAAGGACGTTGCGCAACTTGCGGGCGTTTCCACAATGGCTGTTTCTAAGGTGCTGAATAATAAGGGCGGAATCTCGAAAGAGACCTCCGCCCGTATTTTAAGTGCAGCGGAGCAGCTGGGATATGTGCCCAACCTTGTTGCAAAGAGCCTTAGGGTTGGTGGCACCAAAACTATCGGGGTAATCCTTAGCGACTGCTCCGAATTTTTATACGCCCAAATTTTAAAAGGAATTGAAGACGTTGCCTCCGAAAGTGGGTTTAGCGTTATTATGGCAAATTCTAACGCAAATACACAGGATGAAAAAAAAGCGGTTACCGCACTGCTAAACAAGCGCATTGACGGGCTTATTTTGGTGGCTCCCATTAACACATCTATGGAGGATATGCAGATTATCTCTAACTTTGGCATACCTTTTGTTGTTTTAATGCGTAGCACCACCGCACCTTTTGCCAGCTACGTTATCAACGATAATGTGGAGGGCGGAAAAAAAATTGTGGAGCATATTCTAAAAAAGAATGTGCAAAATATTGCATTCATCACCCTGCCACTTTCGTCAGAGAGTGGGGCGGAGCGTAAAATTGGCTATCAAAAAGCTTATGATAAGTACCATCTTAACATAAATAGCGCAAAAATGCTACCCTCACCCCCTAGCATAGAGGGCGGGTTTAGCGCAATGAACACCTTGTTGGACGACGGTTTTGCAAGTGGCGCTGTGTGCTGTGGGTGCGATTTGATTGCGGTTGGCGCAATTGACGCAATAGAAAAGCGTGGGCTAAATGTGCCCGATGATATTATAGTGACAGGATACGACGACATCAATTTTTTGGATTATTTCAAGGTGCCTGTAACCACCATTTGCCAACCAAAATACGAGATTGGCAGCCTTGGTGCAAAAATTTTGGTGGAAAATATTGAGAGTAAAAAGGTTCTAACAAAGCGAGTTGTTCTGAAAAACGAGCTGATTGAAAGATTATCGACTAAAAGGAGAGAAAAAAATGAAGCTTAAAAATAGAGTTGCAATTGTAACAGGCTCCGCACAAGGCATTGGGCTTGCCATCGCTACCCGCCTGTGTGAGGAGGGCGCAAAGGTTATAATTGCTGATTTAAATGACGAAAAGGCGGCGGCTAGCTCTGCCAACCTAAATAAAAAAGGGTTTGAAACTGCGTCCGTTTCTGTTAACGTAAGCGACGTTGCCTCTTTGGAAAATATGGTTGAATTTACAAACAAAACTTTTGGCGGGGTTGATATTCTTGTTAACAACGCGGGAATTTTGCACTCCACCCCTATCCCCGACGTTACGGAGAAGGAGTGGGACACCGTTATGGAGGTTAACCTTAAGAGCGTGTTTTTTGCAACACAAAAGGCACTTCCTTATTTAAAAGAGAGCAAATACCCACGTGTTATCAACATTTCCTCCCTTGCGGGGCGTATGGGTGGGTTTGAAACAGGGCTTGCTTACTCCGCATCAAAGGGTGGAATAATCTCCCTAACATATGGCTTTGCCCGCCAGCTTTCCCCGTTTGGCATAACTGTTAACGCAGTTTGCCCGGGCACAACAAAGAGCGCAATAATCGAGCAATGGAGCGAGGCGCAAATTAATGGGCTACTTGCCCGCATACCACTTGGAAGACTTGGCGACCCAACTGATATTGGCGCATCCGTTGCATTTTTGGCATCGGACGACGGGGCATTTATCACAGGGCTACTCCTTGACGTGAATGGAGGAATGTATTTTGGATAAGGCTAAATATAAATATGGCATTGCTTGCGGTTTTAAAAACGTTTCCCCAAAGCAACCTGTTATTGTGCGTGGCGACTACGAGCGTGTGGTTAAAGTTGCAAAAGACTGTGGATACGACGGGATTGAGCTGCACATTGAAAACCCATCACAGTACGATCCTGTTTTGCTAAAGCAAATTGGGGATAATTATGGTATGGAGTTTTGCGGAATTGCAACGGGAATGGAATTATCCCTTCACAAGCTCTCCCTAATCTCCGATGATGAGAGTGTCAGAATTGCCGCAATTGACCGCCTTAAAGAGCATATAGATTTCGGCAAGGTAATCGGTGCACCCGTAGTTGTTGGGATGATGCGCAGCCATATTCCCGATTTTTCGAGGTATGAGCTGTATGAAGGCTACCTTACACATGCACTTAGGGTTTTAGACGCTTACGGAGCAGCCAAAAATGTCCCCCTTGTGTTCGAGTCTGTAATGCGCTACATCTGCAATTATATGAACAATGTACCAGAAACTGTGGACTATTTGGACAGGATAAACGTGCCCAACACCAAAATCCACATCGACACACACTCTATGATAATCGAGGATTATTCATTGCCTATGTCAACCGCTTATTGCGCAGGCAAGATGGGGTATGTGCATTTTACCGATTCCAACCGCCTCTATCCGGGTGGGGGGAATGTGGATTTTATCCCGATTATAAAGGAGCTTATTAAGATGGATTACGATGGCTACGTTTCAATGGAGTGCGTGCCATACCCAAGCGAGGAGCTGTGTGCGAAGTATTGCATTGATTACATCAAGGCGGCTACCACAATGGCGGAAATTGAGCTTTATAAAAAACCATATTAATATTTATTTGGCGGCGGGGTAATTCCTTTCCGCCTTTTTCTTTGGGTGGCGTCGGTATTTCCTTTCCGCTTTTTCTTTGGCAGGGGTGATTCCTTGCCGTCTTTTTTCGGAGGCGGGGGGTAATTCCTTGTCGCCTTTTTGGGTGGCAGGGTTCCTTGCCGCCTTTTTGGGTGGCAGGGTTCCTTGCCGCCTTTTTGGGTGGCGGGGGTTCTTTGTCGCCTTTTGGGTGGCGGGGGTTCCTTGTCGCCTTTTGGGTGGCAGGGGTGATTCCTTACCGTCTTTTTTGGGTGGCAGGGGTAATTCCTTACCGCCTTTTTGGGTGCGGGGGGTAATTCCTTACCGTCTTTTTTCGGCGGCGGTGGTAATCCCTTACCGATATAAGGACGCAAAAAAGCGAGTGTTTTAAAACACTCGCTTTTTGTTATTGTAGATTGTCCGCATACGTTTTAATTATTTTAAATTATCCACATAAGATTTAATTTTTGGAACAATTGTTTGGTAGGTGTAGAAATTACCACTGCCATTTAGCTCGATCAGGCACTTTCTATCATCAATAGGTAATAGTTTTATCACGTCCCTATCCCCGTCCCTAAACTTAACGTCCATTACAAATACCCCATTCGGTGTGCTTGCCTTCTTCGCCTCGCCCTCCATTGGGATTGCCATAAGCTGTGTGAACAAATCAAGGAACTTGTTGACGTTTACATCAGTCCCGCCCTCTTTGATTGTAAGCTCTGTGCCCTCACCCGCTATGTCATAGCTATGCACTTCGCCGCCAAACTCAAGGGTGATGTTTTCAATCGTTGTGATGTTCTTGCGGTAAACGCTTTCACCGATTGCGTCCTTTGCACTAAGCTTTAAAAACTCCAAATTTTCGTTTTTAACAGAGTAAATATTCGTCTGCCCCATAGTTTGGCAATAGGTGTACTCACCTTCAGTTTTGCCCACCATAACGGTATAATCGGTTTTGTCTATAGTTAGGGTGAACTGCATAAACGGCGAATCCACGCCAAATTTTGCGCTATCCTTAGGGCTTTGTCCCACAAGCTCCTCCCCCTTTAGGTTAACCAGTGGGGCAAGTAGGTTCATATCCAGCAGCTCCCTATCGGTATCTATCATATATGGCATTGTCATATTATAGTAAACCAAATTTGCCATTTCAGAGAACTTTGCAAGGCGAAGATTATACTTGATTTGGGTGCTTCCCTCCATCATTGTGATTTCGGTTAGCTTTTGAATTTCCTTATCCTTTAGTGATGGGTAGAAGGTGTAGTTTAGATAATGGCTGATTGGGCGAAGATAAATATCCGCACGCTCATTCTCCATCAGATAAACACCCTTTAGCCCCTCAATTGTGAAAAAGGTGCTTTCCCCGTCGGGTGCCTTGTTCCCTATTTTTAAAATCAAGCCTGATTCCTTTTTATCCATAAAGATAACGGTTGCACGCGGGCTTTCAAGTCCGTATTCGTTAAGTTTTTCAGGCTGTACTTCCTCCACCACTGTGTTTGTTGCGTACACAATGGAAAGGGAGGATAAAAGGCTTGAAAGAGCCTCGGTGTTTGCAATTTTTTCGTCCTGATCCACCACAAAAATATCCCCACCGCCACGGTTTGCAGCGGTATACTCACCCTTTTCGTTCTTTACAGACATAACAATAATATCGTCCACATTATCATATTTCGCAAATGCAACCATCGTGTTTTCCTCTTTTTCTCCCAGCTTTTTTGGCTGGTACACAACCATAAAGGTGGTGAAAATAAGGCTTAAAATAAGCAAAACACTCAGAATTGTAATTGTTTTTTTAGAAGCAATCATTTATAAGTGCCTCCTCTTTAGGAATACGCTAATACCATAAATTAAAATAATTAGGGGGATTAGTATTGTGATAAATGCACTTAGAAGGAACGCCATACCTGTGCTTATGGTTAGAGGGTTTGACGACATATCCTTTGGTTGAATGTTAACAACTTCCATTCCACCGCTGCACCACGAGATAACTTGCGCAATAAAATCGCCGTTTGCGAAGTTGGTTGATGCTATAACATCGTCGTAGTACATCTTTTTGCTGCCTGCAACGAACATCTTCGCCTCTTTTTGCTCGCCATCTACCAAAACACTTTGGGTGCTTGTTGCCGCAAGGATAAATGGCCCCTCAGCGTCCCCTGCCTCTTTAGTTGTTTTAAACTGTGTGCCTGTTTTGCCAAATGCCTCGCTGGTTGTGATTAGAACAGGGGAAGTTGTCTTACCCTCCCTCTTTTCCAGAACAAGGTTACGGCTCTCAGGCATTAGCATAAAGTATTTGTTATCCGCAAAGTAATTGTTTATAAGGTGCGGATAGTATGCCGCAATAATGTTAAGCGGGTTGGAATTATAGGAGGCTTTTGGGTCCAAGATTGCATAATCCCCCAGCGTAATTCCCCACTCTGTCATAAAGCCTTCCAAGTTGGGCATTTTTGTTGCCGCAGGATAGTGCATAACAATTAAGTTGCCCCCACGTGCCATATATTCGTCCAGCTTTTTAATCTCCACCTTGTCAAAATCCCGTGCAGGCGCCGCAATAACTACAATCTCAGTATCTGATGTAATATCTTGCGCTGTTAGTGTTGCGTTTTCAACCTTGAAGTTGTTGCGCTCAAAAATTGTTTGCAGGTGGCTTGTCACAACCTCGTTATGCCCTTGGATAAATGTTACCGCCGGCACCTCGTCATTTGTAACAAACTGGATTGCGGAGGTTATTTGTTGCTCTGCTATGAATGCCTGGATTTGTGTTTGCTCGGGGTTTAGTATATACATATCCATCATTTCAAAGATTTTTTCCCTTAGGGAGCTTTTAACGATTATGCTGTTTAGGGCAATTTGCTTGCCATTTTTTGTGTATTCCTCCACAAAGGTTGGGTTTAGGTATGGATCTACATAACGAATGGTGATAAGGTCGGAAAGTGCGTCATAGCGCTTAACAATCTCCTTAAGCTCGTTTAAAAAGTCGTTTTCGCTGTTGATTACGATAATCTCCACCGGTGTTTTAAGCTTTTCCACCACCCCGATTGTTGGCTCTGTAATTTCAAACATTTTGTTGCTTGTCATATCATACTTAAAGTTGAATTTGTTAACGCCCACATAGGCACCAACGTTTAGAACAATGATAATTGCCATAACAAGGACCGTTAAAAGTGCGCTGGAGCGCCTGTATTTGTTGTTCATTAGTTCCACCTTCTTCCTTCAAGCACTCTTACTGTTGAAAATAAGAACACAAATATTAAGCTTAAGTAAAACAAGACTGACGAAGGGTTAAAGATGCCCATTGAGAACTCGTAGTATTTCTCTAAAACGGAAATGCCCTTAACAAAGGCAATTATCCCTTGATTATTAACAAAGCTTGCAATGTAGGAAACGAACCATAGCGCAAACAAAACGCAGTAGGATAAAACCGCCGCAACCACTTGGCTGTCAGTGATTGAGGAGATGAAAATTCCGATTGCAATAAACGCCCCAACAAGCAGGAATGTTCCCAAATAGTTGCCAAGGGTTACAAGAATATCAATCTTGCCATTCATAGCTATGATGATTGGGTAGGTAAATGTAACCATTATGCCAATGGAGAACACAGTCATCGCCGCCAAAAATTTGCCCATAACGATTGACGTTGTGGAAACGGGGGCGGTGTATAAAAGCTGCTCCGTTTTAATCTTCTTCTCCTCCGCAAAGGAGCGCATTGTCAGCATTGGGATTAGGTACATAAGCAGGCTAATCATTCCGCTAAAGAAGGAGCTGATGTTGCCGTTTGCAGCAAGCAGGTTATAGGTGGAGAAAAAATATCCACTAATTAGCAAAAACATTGAAAGGAAAACATAACCCATAATTGAGTTAAAGTATTGATTAATCTCTTTTTTATAAATCGCATTCATTAGTTTTGACCCTCCACTTCCACTTTTATGTCCTTCTTTTCCTTTGTTAATTGAAGGAAGATATCCTCCAGCGACAAATCAAGCGGTTTTAGCATAAGGATTGGGTAGTTTTTCTTTGCAAGCTCGTAGAACATTGGCTTTCTTATGTCAACATCGCCATCGCTCTCCACAATGTAGTCGAACGCACCTTCCTCGTTTTGCTCCCCGGGCTCGCAAAATGCAACGCCTAGGATTCCCTTTATGGTTGCGGCAACCTCTGCCATAGGCCCAGCCACACGAACAATCATCTTTTTATCCTTTGTTAAGGTTGCGGACAGGTTTTCGGGGTTATCGTCCGCCACAATTTGCCCCTTGTTAATAACAAGGACACGTGTGCAAACCGCCGAAATTTCAGACAATATGTGGGAGGACAAAATTATTGTGTGTTTTTGCCCCAAATCCTTAATAACATTTCTAATTTCTATAATTTGCTTAGGGTCGAGACCAACCGTTGGCTCGTCCAAAATTAAAACCTCGGGGTTGCCAATTAGCGCTTGTGCAAGCCCAACCCTTTGTTTATAACCCTTAGAAAGGTTTTTAATCATTCTGCCCCGCACGTCCTCTATCTTAACAAGGGCGCACAGCTCCTTTAGGTGAGCCTCCCTATCAAGCTTTACACCCTTAAGTTCGTATGCAAAATTAAGTTGTTCGTCCACAGTCATATCAAGATAAAGTGGTGGAAGCTCCGGCAAATAGCCAATCTTCCTCTTTGCGGAAATTGGGTCAACAAGCACGTCGATACCATCAATCTTTGCGTTGCCCTTTGTTGCGGAGATGTAGCCCGTTAGAATGTTCATAGTTGTTGATTTACCCGCGCCGTTTGGTCCCAAAAAGCCAACAATCTCCCCCGCCTCTATTTTAAAGGTGATGTCTTTGACTGCGTGCTTATCGCCATAGCTCTTATAAAGCCCGTTTACTTCAATCATATTTTTTCATTCCTTACTTTATTTTTAAATATCTTTTAAAAATTGGATATCGTGGGTGAGATTTTTAAAGGGTAATTGACTATTGCCAAAACCAAAATCCCAGGCTTTAAGGGGCAACCACTCCCCTTTTAGTCCCCACGATACATAACATAACCACCACAAACATAATAACACACGTTAAATATGAATTTGTGACAAAAGTGTAAAAACTTATTTTGTAACCGCTATATTAAGCTCTTCCAGCTGTTTTTGGTCAACAACTGATGGCGCCTTGGTCATAAGCTCGCTTGCATTTTGCACCTTTGGGAAGGCAATAACATCACGAATTGAGTCGCACTGGGTCATAAGCATTACCAAACGGTCAAGCCCGTACGCCATACCTGCGTGTGGCGGTGTGCCAAAAGCAAAGGCATTTAGCAGGAAGCCAAAGCGCTCGTACGCCTCCTCCAGCGTAAACCCAAGTGCCTTAAACATTTTTTCTTGCACGTCCCGTTGGTAAATCCGAACGCTGCCGCCGCCAACCTCAACACCATTTAGGATGATATCGTAAGCCTTTGCACGAGCGTTTGCAGGGTCGGTATCAACAATTGCAATGTCCTCGTCCTTTGGAGCGGTGAATGGGTGGTGCTTAGCGCAGTAACGGTTGTTCTCCTCATCAAACTCAAAGAGTGGGAAGTCAGTCACCCACAGGAAGTTGTATTTATGTGGGTCAAGCAGTCCCAAAATTCGTGCGCACTCTATGCGAAGCTCCGCAAGGGCGGCAAACACAACGCTTGCCTTATCCGCAACAAAAAGCACAAGGTCGTTCTCCTTTGCCTCCATCTTTTGGGTGATTGCTGAGATTTCCCCCTCGGTTAGGAACTTTGCAATTGGGCTTGTAATCTCGTTATTTGCGCCAACCTTTAACCACGCAAGCCCCTTTGCGCCAAAGCCCTTAACATAGTTTGTTAAGGCATCTATATCCTTGCGGCTGAACTTATCCGCATAGCCATTAACATTGATAGCACGGACAGCTCCGCCCCCTTCAATTGCACCCTTGAACACAACAAACTCGCTATCTTTAAGCTCATCTGTCAGGTTTTTAAGCTCGAACCCAAAGCGTGTGTCCGGCTTATCGTTGCCAAAGCGCTCCATACTTTCGCTATATGGCATACGAAGGAATGGAGTATCAACCTCCACATCAAGCACCTTTTTGAACACTTCCTTGATGTAGCCCTCGTTAACTGTCATAACGTCGTCCTCTGACACAAAGCTCATCTCAAGGTCGATTTGTGTAAACTCGGGTTGCCTGTCTGCACGCAAATCCTCGTCCCTGAAGCAGCGTACAATTTGCATATAGCGGTCAAAGCCTGATAGCATTAAAAGCTGTTTGTAAAGCTGTGGGGATTGTGGAAGTGCGTAAAACTCCCCCTTATGCACCCTGCTTGGCACCAAATAATCACGCGCACCCTCGGGGCTGGATTTGGTTAGCATTGGTGTTTCAATCTCCAAAAATCCGTTTGCATCAAAGTAGTCACGCGCACACTTTGCAACCTTGTGGCGGGTGATTATGTTCCTTTGAATGTCGGGGCGTCTAAGGTCCAAATATCTATATGTCAGGCGAAGTGCATCGTTTACGCTCGAGTTCTCCTCAATCATAAATGGCGGTGTTTCGCTTTCTGATAATATCCTAATCTCGGTTGGGCTTACTTCAATATCCCCTGTTGGTAGGTTTGGGTTTTTGGAGGAGCGCTCCCGCACCACGCCACTAATGCACACAACATACTCCATCTTAAGGCTTTTCGCCTTTTCCTTTAGAAGGGTGTCGCTGTCCCCATCAAGGGTGATTTGGCATATGCCCGTTCTATCCCTAAGGTCGGCGAAAATAAGCCCGCCCTTGTCCCTGTTGCGCTGTACCCAGCCACAAAGGGTAACGCTTTTGCCAATATCCTCCGCCCTCAAGTCGCCGCAGTAGTGTGTTCTTTTTAAGTTTCCCATTATTTCAGCCATAGCTTTTCTCCTTTTGCAATATCGTTAAGGGCAACTTCAAACGTTTCCCCACTTCTCATATTTTTAAGCGTTGCACGGTTTTGCACTACCTCATCATCACCTATAACGCACACGAACTCCGCACCGATTTTATCCGCATATTTCATCTGGGCTTTAAGGCTCTTTGCAACCAAATCGCACTCCGCACTTACTCCTGCCGCCCTAAGCTCGTTGGTTAGGCGCATTGCGGTTTTAAGGTTCTCATCGCCAATATAGGCTAAAAATACCGTTGGCACGCTGTCCGCCCCTAGGCTTAGCCCCTCATTTTCCATAAGCATCATCAGGCGCTCTATCCCCATTGCAAAGCCAATGCCTGCCATAGGTTTGCCCCCCAGTTGTTCAATCAGCCCGTCATACCTGCCCCCACCGCACACAGTCCCCTGCGCTCCGATGGAGTTGCTCACAAACTCAAAAACCGTTTTTGTGTAATAATCAAGCCCACGCACGATGTTAGGGTCGATTGTGTAGTCAATGCCCATCTCCGCCAAAAAGCCCTTAACCTTGGTAAAATGGTCGGAGCACTCGCCGCAAATATGGTCAATAATGCGTGGTGCATCTTTTGCAATGTCATTACACACAGGGCTTTTGCAATCTATAATGCGCATTGGGTTCTTCTCAAACCTGCCTCTGCACGTTTCGCACAGCTCGCCTAATCGTGGCGCAAAGTATTCCTTAAGCTTTTTGTTATAATCCGTCCTACACGTTGGGCAACCTATTGAATTAAGGCTAAGGGTTAAATCCTTTATCCCCAAATTCTTGAATAGGTCGTTTGCAAAGGCAATAACCTCAGCATCTGTTTGTGGCAAGTATGCCCCAAAAACCTCCACACCAAACTGGTGGAACTCCCGAAGCCTGCCTGCCTGGGGCTTTTCGTACCTAAAGCAAGGGATTATATAGAAGTATTTTGCAGGGAGTGCCCCGCCATACAATCCATTTTCCAAAAACATTCTAACGGTGGAGGAGGTACCCTCGGGGCGAAGGGTTAAACTGCTTTCCCCTTTTGATGTAAATGTGTACATCTCCTTTTGCACAACG